>SYID01000121.1 GCA_005798925.1 Verrucomicrobiota bacterium | reverse complement strand
CATGTCGTCCACCACGCGTCCGCCCTGCACGCCGGCGCCGGCGACGATGAGCGAGACGCCCGTGCCGAAGCCATAGAGGTTGCACTTGCCGTGGGGGAAGCCCGGGGCGCCGTGGTCGCCGCTCACGGCGATCAGCGTCTTACCGCGTTCACCGGCGCGGTCGAGTTCTTCGAGTAATACGCCCATCGCGGCGTCGAGGGCTTGAACTTCGCCGAGGTAGTCGGCGAGGTCTTCGCGGACGACCGGGACGTCCGGCAGGAAGGCCGGTAGCTTGCCCTTGAGGGCATCGGGGTCGAGGCCCCAGAGTTTCTGGCCGCTGCCGCGGACCCAGGCGCGGTGGGTGTTCGTCGGCCCGAACCAATAGGCGAAAGGTTGGTCGGCCGCTTTGGCCGCGAGCATCGCGCGGAAGTTGCCGCGGACTTCCTCGAGGAGTTTCGTGCGGGCGGCCTCGACCGTGGCGCCCTTCGCCACGAGGTCGGTCGCATTCTCAGAGAAGTTGTTGAAAGCGCGTCCCGACTTCTCAAAGGCATGTTGTTGGCCGCCGTAAGGGGCGTCGCCCGGCGAGCCAGGGCTCCAGACCTTATAGGACTTGCCGAGGTGATAGCCGGCGTCGCGCAGGAGCAGAGGGTAGGTCGGGATGGATTCGTCCCAGACCGCGCCTTGGAGGATGGCCCCGCGGCCGGTGCGCCAGAAGTGCTGCCCCGAGAGCAGCGAACTGCGGCAGGGCGTGCAGGAGGGCGCGTTGACATGCGCGTTGCGGAAGAGCACGCCTTCCTTGGCGAGGCGGTCGAGGTTCGGAGTGCGGAGAAGCCTGTTCGCGCCGGCGAGCCGGTCGTGCTCGGCGTAGATGCGCGCGAAGCGACCCCAGTCGTCGGCGAAGAAGAAGAGGATGTTCGGACGCGTTTCTGCCGCCGGGGCAAACGCGACGAGGAGCAGGGCGAGGACGGAGAGGAGGCGCATGGTCAGCGGGAGGGCTTGATCGGGGCGGGTTCGAAGTCGGTCTTGCTGACCCAGCCGGCGTCGAGGAATTCGCCCTTCAGGTAGCGTTCGTAGAAGCCGCGGCGACGTTCGTCGGAGTGCGGGAAGGCCTCGTATTCGGCGCCGCGTCCCTGGGCGCGCAGGTCGCCTTGGCGCTTCAGCTCGGCCCACATCTGCGCGCGCAGTTTTTCCACGTCGGGGCTCCGCTCGGCGGCGAGATTGCGCACGCAGTCCGGATCGGCCTTCAGGTCGTAGAGTTCCTGGCCTGGTCGCATCCCGAAGCAGAGGTCCCAGAAGGGGTCGCTCCCTGCGGTGCGGCGCGCCTGGAGGATGAAGCTCTTCGTCGGACTCGCATCGGTGTCGAGGTAGCCCGTCTCGGGGTTGCAGGCCGGCCACCGGGACGGCTCGGCGTTCTCGAGGTAGAGCATGCCGGCCTTGGCGATGCCGCGCACCGGGTAGCCCTCGTCGCGGGGTCGACCGAGGTCGTTGCGCTCGCGGCCGATCAACGTGAAATCACGGCCGGGCAGGGGCTGCGCGCCGTCGGACTTGAAGACGTCGAACAGGCTGCGCCCTGAGGCCGGGAGCAGTCCGGACTGATCCCAGGCCAGGCCGGCGGCTTCGAGGAAGGTCGGGGCGAGGTCCGCGAAGCCGACGTAGTCGGCGACCTTGCGGCCGGAGCGGACGATGCCGGCGGGCCAGCGGACCGCGAAGGGCAGGTGGTTGGCGTTCTCATAAGCCGAGCCCTTCACGCGGGGGAAGGGCATGCCGTTGTCGGAGGTCACGATGATCAGCGTGCGGTCGAGTTCGCCGCGGGCTTCGAGTTGCGAGAGGACCTTGCCGAGCTGGGCGTCGAGGTGTTCGACCTCCACCGCGTAGTCGAGCATGTCGCCGCGGACCGTCGCGTTGTCAGGCCAGTATTTCGGCACGCGGTCCACGTCGCCGGGCTGCTTGCCGAAGCGGGCATAACTGCCCTCCTCGTAGGCACGGTGCGGTTCCTGGAAGCCCAGCCAGAAGAACCACGGCCTGTCGGCGGAGGTCTCCTTGAGGAAGTCGGTGAAGTTGGCCGCGTAGTCGTTGTTCGCCATGGCCTTGGCGGGCGGCGCGGCTTTGCGGCGGGCGAAGACCTTGCCCGTCATCGGGCGGGGCGAGCCGTCGGCCTTGAGCGACTGGCCCGGACCCCAGACCTTGCCGGTGGACGCATAGAGGTAGCCCGCCTTGTCGAGGGCTTCGGGCAGGATGCCGATCTCCGGCGGGAAATAGGGGAAGTGGTTGGCCGCGGCGCCCAGGAGCCACGGGTGGCGTCCGGTCATGATGCTCGAGCGCGAGGGCGCGCATTTAGCCGTCGGCGTGTAGGCGTTGAGGAAGAGCAGGCCTTCTTTGGCGAGGCGGTCGAAGTTCGGGGTCTTGACCCAGGGGCAGCCGTAGGCGCCGGCGTGGCCGTTGCCCCAGTCGTCGGCGATGACGAAGAGGATGTTAGGGCGCGTCGGTTCGGCGGCTTGGCCGACGAGGGCTGCGCAAAGGGTGGCGAGGAGCAGGGCGGGTCGCATGGCTCAGGGTGAGGCTTTTCTAGCCGCTGCGGCCTCCCATGCAACGCCTCAGCCACTCGGGCAAAGAAAAGGCCGGGCGACTCGCGTCGTCCGGCCTTCGTCGGAGCCTCAGGACGGGCTTACTTCTTGGCGGGGGCCTTCTTGCCGCCCTTGCCCTTGGCGGCGGGCTTGGCAGCCAGCTGCGGGGCGAGGTCGCGCAGCTTCACGTTGCGGAACCAGACTTCGTCGCCGTGTTCCTGCAGGAGGATGTGGCCGTCGGCCCACTCGCCGAAGTTCTTGCCATACTTGGGGTCGGCATACTTGGACTTCGCGACGAGGTCTCGGAACTCCTGGGTGCCGCGGTCATAGGAGACGACCAGACGGCCGTTGAGCCAGTGTTCGACCTTGGTGCCCTTGGCGATCACGTAGGCGTTGTTCCAGTCGCCGATGCGGTTGGCGCGCTTGTCCTTGGAGGCGGTCTTCAGGTCGTAGAGCGAGGAGACCGTGCGGTTGCCGTCGCGGCCGAGCTTGGCGTCCGGGTGGACGGCGTCGTCGAGCATCTGGAACTCCAGGCCGAAGGCCGAGCCGGCGCCCTGGTTGAGGTTCGGCTGCACGAAGTACTTCAGGCCGCTGTTGGCTCCCTTGGTGAGCTTGAAGTCGACGGAGACTTCGAACTCCTTGAAGCGTTCGACGGTGATGATGTCGCCGGCGTTGGCGGATTCCTTGCCGTCGCCCTTGGCGGTGCGGAGGGTGCCTTTCTCGACGGACCACCCGGCCTTCGGGAAGTCAGGGCCCTTGGCGGAGCGCCAGCCCTTGCTGGAGCGGCCGTCGAAGAGGAGCTTCCAGCCGTCGGCCTTCTCGGACTCGCTGAGGGTGTTGTCGGGGATCTTCGTCAGCGAGATGTTGCGCCACTGGACGGTGGTGCCGGCCTTGGCGGCGTCCTTGCCGATGCCGTGGACCTGGAAGGCGATGAAGCCGGTCTTGTAGCCGTCGTCGCGGACGTCGACGCGCTGCACGCCGTTGAGCCAGGTGCGGATGCGGGGGCCGTTGGCCTCGATCTTCACGTGGTTCCATTCGCCGACCTTGGTGAGCTCGCGGCCCTGCTTGGAGAAGGCGAGGGCGTCGCCGCCGCCGAAGCCGGGGAAGATCCAGCCGCGACGGCCTTCCTCGTAGAGGCCGGCGGACCACATGCGGGCCTCGGCGTCGGGCTTCTTCACGTTCTTCGGATCGGTGTCGATCTCGGCCTGGTAGCCGTGGACGCGGCCGACCGGGACCTTGGCGGGCTTGCCTTCGGCGTTCTTGTAGGGGACTTCCTTGGCTTCGGCATGGCTGCGGAACTGCACGCCCGAGTTCAGCCGAGGGTCGTTCTTGAAATCATATTCCAGGACGAAGTTCGCGTAGTCCTTGTCGGTGGCGAGGAAGGTGTTGGGGGTGTTGAGGGTCGAGGTGCCGACGAGGGCGCCGTCGGGGCCGACGGCATAGGTGGCGTCGCCGCCGAGCTTCTTGAAGCCCGTGAGGTCCTTGCCGTTGAAGATCTCGACTTTGTTGGTGTTGGCCTTGGGGGCGCCGGCGGCGGCCTTGGAGGCGTTGGGCTGGGCGTCGTTGGCGCAGCCCGCGAGAAGGGCGGCGGCCGCGAGGCTCAGGAGTTGCTGGGTCTTGTTCATGGTATGGTTGATTTGGTCTGGAGATGAAAAAGCGGAGCGGCCTTGCGACCGCTCCGCTTCGTCGGAGGAGCTTAGAACGCGGTCGGGATCTCGAAGCCCTTGCGGCCGGCGCGCTTCGCGACGAGGTCGCGGTTGGCGGCTTCGGCGTTGGCGCCGGTGAAGAGCTCGGTCTTGGTGTCCTGGGTCAGCGGGACGCCGAGGACGGCCTTGGACTCGTCAAGGTTCACGCCGTTACGGCCGAGGTGCTCGGCCATGCGGCCGAAGGCTTCGGCGAGGCCGGAGCTGGCCTTGAGCGCGTCCTTGATCTCGCCGGCGCTCTTCTTCGCGCCGAGGCGGAAGGAGATGTTGGCGGAGTGGACGAGGGCGGTGGACAGGTGGCACTCGCGGACCGGGGCGTTGATGTTGGCCGAAGAACCCTTGCGGATGCCGGCGACCCAGTTGGCGTGGTGGCCCGAGGCGCCGCCGGTGAGGTCGACTTGGTCCACGGTCTTGCCGTAGGATTTGATGAGCTTGCCGGAGAGGTCGTAGGCCTGGGCGGAGTTGTAGTCCGGGACCACGATGGTGGCGTTCTCGCACTCGACGATGATGCCGATCTCGGGGGACTTGGCCGACTTCTCGGTCGGGTTGTTCTCCTTGAACTTGCCGAACTTGTTCATCGGGCCGTCGATCTTGCCGTCGGAGGTCAGGCCGTAGACTTCGGTGATGAGCGGGGCGGCGGCGTAGTTGTGGATCGAGATGAAGGTGTTCGGGGTCTCGGCGCAGTCGACGTAGCCGAAGCGGCCGCCGACGGAGACGACCTCAGGGGATACCTCGTGGGTGCCGAGGAACCAGCGGGCGATGTCGATCTCGTGGATCGCCTGGTTGCAAATGTCGCCGCCGCCGTAGTTCCAGAACCAGTGCCAATCGTAATGCACCGGGCCCTGGTTGGAGGCGTGCTGGACCTTGTCGGACTCATTGCCGCGGATGGATTCCTGGACATCGGCCGGGCCGTGCCAGAGATCATAGTCGATCTCGGAGGGGATGGCGTTCTTCTGGGCCGGACCGATGGACTTACGGCGCTTGTAGCAGATGGCGCGGGCGACCTTCACCTTGCCGTATTTACCGGCGTGGACGTCCTTGATGGCGGCGCGGATGCCGACGCCGGAGCGGCTCTGGGTGCCGGCCTGGACGACGAGCTTGGAGAAGTGGTTCGAAGCGGCGACGAGCTGCTGACCTTCGAAGATGTTATGCGAGAGGGGCTTCTCGACATAGAGGTGCTTGCCGGCCTGCAGCGTCCAGATGCCCTGGATGGAGTGCTGGTGATTCGGGGAGGCGATGGAGACGGCGTCGATGTCCTTGTCCTCGAGCATCTTTCGCATGTCGGTGTAGCCCTTGGCGCCCGGGGTGGCCTTCAGGCCTTTCTCGACGACCTTGGAGTCGACGTCGCAGAGGGCGACGATGCGGACGCCCTTGATCTTCTTGAGCTCCTTGATGTGCTCCAGGCCTCGGCTGCGGAAGCCGACGACGGCGACGCGGAGGTCACCGTTGGCGCCCGCGGACTGGGCATAGGTCTGGGCGCTGATACCGGCCACGGCGGCGGCCAGGGCGGAGTTCTTGATGAACGTACGACGATGTAGTTGGGACATAGATGGACTTGGGGTAGAGACGAAGCATAAGGAGATGCCCGTTGAGTCGAGATTGTTCCAAGGCATCGCCTAGCCGAATATCGGTAGCCAGAACCCGAGACAAAGGGGTAGGGGTAGGGGCAGGGGTAGGGGTAGGACTGTTTACCTAAAAACCTATTTATCAGTATTTTAGGATAGTCCTTCGATTGCCTGCCCCTACCCCTACCCCTATCCCTACCCCTGCCCCTTTTTACCGCCTACTTCACCGACCTAATATAATGCCAGATGGCTTCGAACTGGTCAGGGCCCTTGCCGTCGTAGGGTTCGCTGAGCTGGGTCACGCCTTCGGGGTCGGCGTATTTGGGCATCTTGGTGTCCGGGTCGATGCGGGTCGGAGCCAGCGCCCAACGGTGGTAGTAGCCCTTGCGCAGACGCTCGGCGGATTCCGCGAAGTTGATGGCCGGGGCCTCGAAGACCGCGGTGGCTTCCTGGTCGCCGACTGCGTGGCAGGTGATGCAGTTGAAGCCCCCGTCGGCGCCGACGAGTTTCTCGCCGTTGGCGATCTTCTCGGCATCGGCGGCCGGTTCGCCCGGCTCCTCCTTCGGCAAGCCATGCTGATGGTTCAGGCCCAGGGCCAAGGTGTCGGCGTGGTGCGCGAAGCCGGGCATGCGGGCGATGAGCCACGGACGCGGTTTGTATTCGACCTGGCCGGCGATGAACCTGCTCATCCAGTCGTGGCGGAGTTTCTCGCCGAGCCAGGTGAGCGGCGGGATGGGCGCGTCATGCACCGGCTCGCCTTCGACGTGTTCCTTGGCCGGAAGCGCGTCGCGCAGTTGCTTGGCTTCGCCGTCGACCTTGGTCCAGGTGCTCACGGCGCCGTCGCGCGCGTGGCAGGCGACGCAGTTGAGGTTCTTGATCTGGCGTTCGGCGTATTCGGCCGGCGTGTCCTGCTTGAGCGAGGCGAGGTCGGTGGCGAGGAAGGCCTTCAGCGAGGCGCGATGCGTCGCGTCGAGCGCGAAGTCCGGCGCGGCGCCGCGGGCCTTGTCGTCGGCGGAAAGGCAGCCCCTGTCGCCGGCGGCGAGGACCTTCGCGAGCGGCGGCTGGGTGGTCGCCGGCATGCCGGCGTGGCAGTTGAGGCAGCCGGCGCTGACGATCAACGCGGCGCCGCGGGCGGCGTCACCGGCGATGGGCTGGCGCTTGATCAGGCGGCTGTTGGCGAGGAGGTAGGCGGCCAGCTGCGTGGCTTCTTCCTCCTCGAGGCGGAAGTGCGGCATCCGCGTGGCCGGGTAGTGCTTGGCCGGATCCTGCAGGTATTCCACCAGCGCGGCGGGGTGCCACTTGTCGGCGACATGGCCCATCGGCACGCGGTCATGCGCGTCCTTGCCCTGGGCGTCGGGACGTTGGTGGCAGGCGATGCAGCCGAGGTTGGCGAAGAGTTCGCCGCCTTGCGGGGCGAGCTTGAAGTCGACCGCGCCGGCCTTGGGCGTCGCGCCCTGCGTGAGCATCGCGGCGAGGTCGGCGGCCTGCTGGGCGGAGTCCGGTCCGGTCAGCGCCTTGGGCATGAGCGAATGCGGGCGGATGGCATGCGGGTCGTGGATCCAGTCGGCGAGGAAGGGCGCCTTGAACTTCGTGCCGAGCTCGGCGAGCAACGGCGCGTTCTGGCCGTGCTCCGGCATGCCGGAACCTTTCGCGGGCAGGCGCGCGGCGTCGGCGTGGCAGGCCGCGCAGTTCAGTTGCGCGAAGAGCAGGCGGCCTTCGCGGCGCCGGGCTGAGAGGTCGAGGTCCTTGTCGGCCGTGTGCGTGAGGATCGTCGGCGGGACGGGTTCGAGCGGGAAATCTTTCGACGCCCAGCTCAGGCGCGCGAACGTGTCGCCTTTCGCGGCGCCGACGATCTCCGCGACCAGGCGATTCGGACCCTTGTTGAGCTGCACGGTCTTGATGCCCGCGCCGTCGAGCAGCGGCTGGCCGTTGAGGCTGAGCTTGAACTGGCCGGAAGTCTCGACCGCGAGCTTGAAGGTGCCGCGCATCGGCGACTGCAGGTCGCCTTCCCACTTCACCGTGAACGGACCGGCCGGGAGGAAGGGGGTCGGCGGCTGGCCGGCGGGGACGCAGAGCGCGAGGAGGCGGTCCGTACGGACGTCGGTCTTGCCGTCGGCGGTGAACGTCACTTTCAGGCCCGGGAAGTCCTGGGCGGAGAGGGCGGTCGCGAGGGTCGCGGCGAGCAGGCAGAAGAAGCGGCGGAGACGCATGGCGGCGGAACGCTTCCATTGGGAGGCATTCCTGCCGTCAGGCAAGCCCCCAACAAGAAGGCCCGGCGTGAACCGGGCCTTCGTCGGTAGGGCTTTCGCCTCAGCTTATTTGGCGAAAGACCGGTAGTCCGTGCCTTCCTGCTCCGGCACCACGTTAATCGTGTGGGCGATGTCGTCCGGCACGCGCGAGCCGTCGACGGCCTTCACGTTCATCTTGATCCGCATCTGCATCACGGGCGTCAGTCCGGCGACTTCGAGGAACACGGACTTGCCGTCGTCGGCGAGCTTGACGGACTGGATGGCGACCTGGTCCGAGCCCTTCTCCTCGGGTTTGCTCACCTTGTAGGTGTCGGAACCATAGGCGCTCGACCAGAGGTAGTTGTACTGCTCGAGCGACCAGTTCTGGGCGTCGGACGCAGTCTTCTTGTCGAGGGCGCCGGTGAAGCGGACCGTGATGCCCTTCTTGGAGACATGCAACGACTCCGGCATGGTCACGGACTTCCCGGTGTAGCGGACGCGCTGGATCGCGCCGTCCTTGACGCCGTTGGTCTGCCATCCCTTGAGGCCGGCGACGTAGAGCTGGCCGTCGACCGGGCTGAAGCGGGCGCGCATCAGGCCGGTGGCGAATTTGAGCGGGAACTTCACGACGCCTCCCTGCGGGATTTCGCCTACGCGTTCCTGCAGGACCGCGAAAAGCGAGGACTTTCCATAGGAGAGGTAGAGCATGCGGCCTTCGAAGGGCCCCCACTTGCCTTGATTGGCGGGCACCCAGATCTGGCCGCCGTTGGAATTGTCGACGTCGTAGGGCACCCAGCAGAGGTGCGGGTTGGTCAGCTTCGTCGGCGCGGGCGTGAGGTGCGCGAGGTCGGGGACCTCGATGAACTCTCCCGGCTTGGAGAAGTGAATGTAATCCACCGGCACCCAGGTGCCTTGGTTGTCGCCGTTGGAGACTTCGCCGTTGGGCCCGACGCCCATGCCGTTGGGGGCGCGGATGCCGGTGGCGTAGACCTCGAACTTCTGGCCGTCGGCCGAGACCTTGAAGATGCAGCCGTGGTGGTCGCTGAGGGGCCCCCAGCCGCGGCCTCCCGGATTCACGGGGCCGCCCTTGAGGAAGTAGAAATTGCCCTGCGGGTCGGTCTGGAGGTCGAACATGAACTCGTGGAAGTTCGAGGTGACCTGGACGTCGTTGTTGAAGTTCTGGTAGAAATCGGCTTCGCCGTCCTTGTTGTAGTCATGGAGGAGGGTGATCTGGTCGCGGCCGAGGACGTAGAGCTTCTCGTCGACGATACGCAGGCCCAAGCCGTGGAAGATGCCCGTGGCGAAACGGCGCCAGGTGATCTTGCTCAGCTTGTCGTCGGCGAACTTGCCGACCCAGACGTCGCCGCTCCAGGTGGAGAAGGCGATGCGGCCGTCCTTGAAGAAGTCGATGGCGCCGACCCGGATCCATGAGCCGTACGGATTTTCGGAAGGAATCGTGACGGTGTCGACGAGGTAGGGCGAGGCGAGCAGCTCGCCGAGCTGGTCCTTGAGCGACTGCTTCTGCGCGGCGTCCTGTTCGGCCTCGATGCGGGCCTTGAGGGCTTCGGCCTGCTTGGCCTGGTCGACGTCGCCGAGCACGCCTTCGGTGACGACTTCCTGCGTCCAGTGGGCGGGGCCGCCCTGGGTGAAGGCGCGGAGGTCGGTGGCGGCGGCGACCCGGGAGGTCACCTTGCGGAGCACGTCGCCGGCGTTGATGGCGCCGTGGGCGAACGAGACCTTGAAGGACGTGCCGGCGGCGACTTTGGCCAGCCTGAGCGACAGGAAGTTGCCCTTGTTGCTGAGGATCGAACCAGCCGGCAGGCCGTTGACGGTCACGGTGGTCAGTTCGTCGGCGGGCTTCACGACGGCCGGCGCGTTCTTGGCGGCCTTGGTGGTCTTGGCCTTGGCCTTCGGGTCGGCCTTCTTGCCAGGCTGCTCGGGCGGAAGCGGGATCTCCATGCGGACGATCGCGTTGGCGCCGTCGACGAGGTCGACCTTGCCGCCATAGGGGAGGTCGAGCAGGCGCACCGACGAATCCAACTCACCTTTCACGACCGTGAAGGAGCGGCTGAGGACGACGGTGCCGCCGACGTTCTCCATTTCCGCGGACTCGAGTACTTCGGCGGCGCCGACGCTGTAAGCGAAGACGACGCGGTCGCCGTGAAGGTAAAGACCTTGATACTTGGCGTGCGCGCGGGGCAGCGGACCGAGCGGGATCTTGGACATCACGCCTTCGGGTCCTTTGGGCAGGGCGCGGGTCTCGTTGAAGGTGCCGTTGAAGCTCCAGCCGGGGCCGGGGTTGGTCTCGAAATAGACCTTGGCGCCGACCGCCGGTCCGGGGTTAGGGCCGTGCTTGCCGTCGAAGGCGACGCCCTTGGTCTGCATCCAGCCTCCCGACCAGGCGCCGGCGCCGCGGAGGGTGTCGGTGTCGAAGGCGTAACCGGCCTCGCGGTTGCCGAGATTCACCAGGACGGCCTTGTTGGCGGCGCAACCTTTCTGTTCGAACGGGCTCTTGCCTTGGGTGTTGTCGATCGAGGCCGAGAGGAAACGACCGTAGTCCATCGCTTCCCATTTGAGGGGCGACTTCGTTTCGGTCTTCTTGGCGGCGTCCTGGGCGAGGCCGGTCATCGTCGCCAGCGCGAGCACGAAGGACAAGGAAGTGCGGGTCAGGGATTTCATAGGGTAGGAAATGGGTCGGGGCGGGGTCGGGAGGATTGCTTAAACCAACCCCCGCTGTCCACCGAATTGGAGCGAGCCGAGAGACGGAAGTTCCCTGAACAGGGCAGATGATGGATGAAGGATATGGTAGAAGATAAACGATGAGAGTTACCCTCTTTTGACAAGGACTAGCGTCAGGTGAGCGGAAACGGCCTAATAAAGGGGGTCTCCGGCCTTGCTGAAAAGGAAGGCCGTCCGTTTTCTTTTGAGCCTACCCCTCGTCATGCCTTCCCGTCTCATCCTGTTGGCCGGCCTGATCGCCGCCGGTCTTTCCTCCGGGCTCTCGGCCGCTCCGACGCCCGCGGAGTCCGCCCTGGTGTTCAATGCCACCGTCCCGAAGAACGACCTCAAGGGATCTTTCGCGGCGCAGGTCCTCTTCGCGCAGAGCCAGGTCATCCATTCGCATCCTCGTGAGGACGATCGCCAGCCGCGTCTGATCGGTCTCCGCAAGACCTTGGTGATGGTGCGCCCCGTGCGCGTGGATTCGGCGCCGATTGCGTTCAACGACCCGGTCGTGCTCACCGCCATCGACGGCGCCGGCAAGGAACTCGGCACGCTCACCCTGGCCGCGCCTCAGCAGCTGCCGAAGACGGCCTACTTCGTGGACGGCATGCCGGCGAAGGGCGTCGATTTCACCCTGCCTGCCGGGAGGGTCGGCGTCATCGCCGATCCTGCCACGGTCGCGAAACTGGCGGAGGCGAACGGAGCCGCCGTCCAGCAGCAGCTGCGTGGTAGCGGGCTCGTCCGTATCGAGACCGCCGACGGACGCTGGGTCCGCGACATCCATCTGCCTCCGGCCAAAGGCCTCGAGGGTAAGATGGTCCGGGTCGACGCCGGCGCCGGCTACGGTTCGACGGTCCACTATGGCGCCGGCAGCGTCGGCATCAGCCGCGGTCAGAGCGTGCTCTTCAAAAGCGCCGGCGGTCGATGGTTCCGCGAGGGTGAGCTGGACAATAATCGCCTGATCTACGCCGCCGACGCCTGGAGCGGCGACCTGCCGGCGGAATGGCTGCGTCCGGGCCTGCGCCTGCGCTTCCGCAAAGGCCGCGACGAGGGCGAGCTCGCCGCCATCGACGTCGGCGCGCCGACGCAGCTGCTGCTGCACACGATCGACCTCGGTTTCCTGACGACCCCGCGCGGCGCGTTCGCTTTCGCCAAGGATCCGGAGGCGCACCGCGAATATTTCCAGACCGCGCCGGTGAGCCGGCTGATCGTGAGCCAGTATGCTCCGCTGCATCTGAAGGAAGTGATGCTGCCCACGGGCGTGCTCCTCACGGAGGTCGATCCGAGCAAGGGCGGCTGGCATGAAGGCGCGATGCGCCAGCACATCGGCAAGGAGCTGGTCTCGCACGGCGTCGACAACGCCAACTACGGACTCCACAGCACCGCCGGCGCCGGCGAGAAAAGCCATCCTTACGCGGTCGCCCAGCTCACGGCCCACAACAGCCGCGGCGTCTACTCCAACGGCGTGCAGGTCCACGGCGGCTCCGGCGGCAACGGCATGGTGACGCTCGACAACTCCCTCGGCAACGAGTTCAGCCACGAGGTCGGCCATAACTACGGGCTCGGCCATTACGTCGACGGCTTCAAGGGGTCCGTCCATCGCCCGGCCGACCAAGTCAACTCCACCTGGGGCTGGGACGCGGACAAGCGTCGCTTCCTGCCGAACTTCTCGGCGCTCCGCACGGGCAAGGACGCCACGCTGGAAGGGCAGTCCCAGCCGCCGTTCGACGGGCGGAGCTATGGCTTCGACGCCATGGCCGGCGGCGCGCCGTTCTCTTCCTTCAACCGCTTCACCCTCTACACCCCGAACACCGCGGCGATCATCCAGAAGTTCCTCGAGTCCAAGGCGATCTTCGATCCGCTGTCACCGACCGGCTTCAGCAAGTGGAACGAGTCGACCGCGAAGATGGAGCCGTTCTCGCATCGGCTCGCGACGGGTCGCTCGATCAGCGCGCCGATCAAGGGGCTCAGCGAGGCGACTCTCGCGAAGTTGCTGTCGGAGCATGAACGCGTCGAAGTCGCCATGGGCGACGGCAACTGGGCGAAGGAGATTCCGCTGCCGGCGGCCTCCGCCGCGAACAAGGGACGTTCCGTCTCCATCGCGCATTCGGCCGGCTATGACTCCGTGCTCCTGATCAACGGCGAGGAGGTCACGGTCTCGCGTGGTTTCGCCAAGGCCTACGT
>SYID01000012.1 GCA_005798925.1 Verrucomicrobiota bacterium | reverse complement strand
GCCGAAGTCGCCGCGATCAAGAAGAAGTACGCCGATCGCAAGACCCCTTGGACCGCGGCCGAATACGAGAAGGAAGCCAAGGAAGCCCCGGCCAAGAAGTAAGCCGGCGCCCGCCGTCGGGCGGGGTGGCTTGACCAGCGGGGACCTCTGACGCACTTTGGTGTCTCACCCAAGCCCGCGCAGGCGTGCCTCCCCCATGTCGACCCCCCAACCCCATCCCGGCGCCCCCGCCCGCACCCGCGAGCAGGTGGCTGACCTGCATTTCATGGACGCCCGGTACAAGCTGCTCGACCTGGCTGCCTTCCTCGACCGCCTCGACCGCGCCGCCGGGGGCGAGGACCACCGCATCCGCGGCCTCCGCGCCGCCCTCCCGCTCCTCCTGGAGAAGGACGAAGGCCGCGTCGCCCGCATCCTGAACCTCTGGAGCGACCCCTCCGTCGAACCCATCGCCAAGGCCGACACCAAGGCCGCCTCGGGTGTCTGGCCTGGCCTCAAGTAAGCCCGCCGACCATGCGTTATATCGAACCGCACGGCCACATGGTGAGCCGCACCACCGACGACTATCAGGCCATGGCCCTCGCCGGCTGCGCCGCGATCTGCGAGCCCGCCTTCTGGGCCGGCTTCGACCGCAAGTCCGCCGACGGCTTCTACGATTACTTCTGTCAGCTGACCCAGATCGAGCCCAAGCGCGCCGCCAAGTACGGCCTGCCGCACTACTCCTGGCTCTGCATCAATCCCAAGGAGTCCGAGGACATGGCGCTCGCCGCCGACGTCCTCGCGCTGATCCCCGAGTTCCTCAAGGCCCCGACGGTGCTCGGCATCGGCGAGATCGGCCTGAACAAGAACACGCGCAATGAGATGAAGGTGCTCGAGCAGCACATCGCCCTCGCGGTGCGGCACGACCAGATGATCCTCGTGCACACGCCGCACCTCGAGGACAAGCGCAAGGGCACGCGCCTGATCATGGACTGCCTCAAGGCCAACGGCGTCGTGAAGCCCGAGCGCGTGATCATCGACCACGTCGAGGAGCACACCATCCACGAGGTCCTCGACCAGGGCTTCTGGGCCGGCATCACGCTCTACCCCGAATCGAAGTCCACGCCCGTGCGCGCCGTCGACATGATCGAATCCGTCTCCGCCCAGCGCGTCTGGCTCAACAGCGCGTGCGACTGGGGCCACAGCGATCCGCTCTCCGTGCCCAAGGCCGCGCAGGAGATGCGTCGCCGCGGCCACTCCGCCGCCGCCATCGACCGCCTCGTGTACGGCAATCCGGTGAAGTTCCTCTCGCAGTCGCCGCGCTTCCAGGACCCCGCCGCCCAGGCCTGACCCGCGTGAAGCTCACGTCCGGACTCTCCCTCGCCTACTGCACCAACGTCCACCGCGGCGAAGGCTGGGCCGAGACGTTCGCCGGCCTGCGCGACCACGCCCTCCGCGTGCGCGACCGCGTCTCGCCGGGCAAGACGTACGTCCTCGGCCTGCGCCTCGGCGACCTCGCCGCGAAGGAGCTCGCCGCCCCCGCCACGCTCGCGGCCTTCCGCGCCTGGCTCGACCAGGAGGACTGCGTCGTCGCCGGCATCAACGGCTTCCCGTTCGGTCCGTTCCACGGGCAGGCGGTGAAGGACAACGTCTTCGCGCCGGACTGGTGCGAGGCGCCGCGGCTCGAGTACACCAACCGCCTCTTCGACCTCCTCGCCGCGTTCGGACCGCCGGACAAGGTCGGCACCGTCAGCACGCTGCCGGGTTCGTTCAAGGGTTTCGGTCGCACCGCCGAGGAACTCAAGGTCATGCGCCGCAACCTGCTCGCGTGCGCCGAACACCTCGCCCGGCTGCGCGACCGCACCGGCACGCACCTGCGCCTCGCGCTGGAGCCGGAGCCGATCGGCCACGCCGAGAACACTCCCGAGGCTCTCCGGCTCTTCGAGCAGCTTCGCGCCGAAGAACCCGCCAAAGGGCTCGTCGACGCGCACCTCGGCATCGCTTACGACACCTGCCATTTCGCGCTCCAATACGAAGAAGCCCACGAGGCTATCGCGCGCCTCAACGCCGGCGGCGCGCCGGTGCTCAAGTTCCACCTCAGCTCCGCCCTCAAACTCAAGCCCACCGAGGTCGCCCTCGCGCGCCTCGGCAAGATGCACGAGCCGACCTACCTGCACCAGACCATGGGCCGGGCCAAGGACGGCTCGATCGTACGTTTCAAGGACATCCCGCTCGCCATGGCGGCGATCGACCAGCTCCGCGCGCTCGAAGAACTGCGCGTGCACTTCCACGTGCCGGTCAACGCCGACCGCCTGTCCGACGAACTCTCCACGACCAACGACCACCTCCGGGCCGCGCTTGACGTCATCGCCAAGGCGCCCGGTGCCTGCCGCGAGCTCGAGATCGAGACGTATACCTGGGAGGTCCTGCCGCCCGAGGTCCGCGCGGCCGACGTCGCCGACATGATCGCCGAGGAATATCGCTGGACGCTCGCCGAGCTCGCGCGGCGCGGCGTGCAGCCCCTCTGAGATGAGTCCGAAGCTGCGCGGCTGGCTCATCCTCACCCGGGGCTCGAACCTGCCGACGGTCTGGAGCAACGTGCTCGCCGGCTGGCTGCTCGCCCAGGGCCTGCGG
>SYID01000120.1 GCA_005798925.1 Verrucomicrobiota bacterium | reverse complement strand
CGGACCGCGGCGGGAATCGATTGGAACAGGTAAGCCGCGAAGACCCAGAGCCACGCGCGCCGGGGGATCGTCGCGGTCTCCTTCATGGCTTAGGCGCCTTCGCCGAGCTGGGCGCGACCGAAGTGATCGACCGAACGCAGGAGGCCGTCGACGAACTTCGACACGGTGATGTTCAGGCCGAGGAGTTCGGCGTCGGTCAGGCCGAGCATCTCGCCGGGCTTGAAGGTGCGGGTCGTGTCGGAAAGGCGGGGGACGGTCTTGGGCCGGCCCTCGCCGGGCAGGGGGTTGCGGGTCAGGCCCGGGGGAGGTTCCGCCGTGGGACCGTCTTCGCCGGCCGGCGCGGCGGCGACTTCGACGTCCTTCATCGATTTGAATTCCAGCGTCAGGTCCCCGTCGGGGGTGATGTCGTCGTTGGTCACCAATCCGCCGCGGGCGAGCACGCGGAGGGCGGCGGCGAGGCTGAAGATGCCGTCCTCCAGTTCGCAGACGATGCCGAATTCTTGTTCCAGCGCGGTGAAGCGGTCCTGCAGGGACATCTTCAGGAACGCCTGGTGCTTCTCGCCGATGATCTTCTCGACGAGCGGATCGCGGCGGGGGTTCTTGCCCTGTTCGCGGATGAAAAGACAGAGCAGGAAGCACTGGGACATGCATTCGGCCGAGAGCGTCAGCAGGTCATTGATGGTCGTGCGCATCATGAGGCCGCGGGCGTACGCCAGCATCTGCTCGGGCGGGAGATGCGCCTGAGGCACGGGCATGACGCGCGACATCGTCGAGAAGTGCTCATAGGCCTTGGGGTCGGCGGTGTGGAGGCCGGCGATGCTGAAGGCCAGCATGTCGTGCTGTCGTTGGAGAGCCGTGAAGAAAGTGCGGCTGATGTTCTGGAGGGAGAGGACGCTCTCGCCTTTGCCGGGAGGTGGTTGGGACATGGAGGTCAGCTCTGGGGATTGGAGCCCTTGTCCTTGGCATGGCGAGCCCTTTTGCGGGCGAGGAAGCCGTCGGCGCGGGGTTGGGGCGCGGAGGCGAACCAGGCGAGCGCCAGGGGGGCGATTTCCGAGAGGCTGAGGGGCGGCTGACCGACCAAGCCGGGGAAGCGGTAGCAGTGTTCGACCCGTGGCTGGATATCCGGGTCGAGGCGGCCGCCGGGGATCAGCAGGGCGAGGTGCCGTGCCGGCACGCGCACCGGGACGGCGAGGTCGATCTTCCGGCCCATCTCGGGTGAAAGCGCGACGACGCAACAACGGTCTTCGACGAGTTTGAGCAGTCCTCCGAGAGCGGCGGCTCGCATGAGGCGCAGCTGCTCCATCGCGCCGCGGGAGAGGTGCCAGGCCTCGGGGTGGAACGACAGCTTCTCGGTGCCGCCCGAGAGCAACAGGCGCTTGAGGCCGAACGCCGCCATGCCGCGGGCGATCGCCGCCAGGTCGGCGGCGTCGGTCACGCCGTCGGCGATCACGATGCTTTCCTTGGACTCCCGCCACTCGGCGAAGTCCGCGATGCGGGCCAGGCCGAGATCCGGGCGCATGGTGAGGGCGCAGACGTCGTCGCACGGACCTTCCGCGGTCTGCGCGAGCTCGAGCGGGCCGACGACGCGGGTCTTGACGCCGAGTTCGGCGAAGGTCGCGTCATGTTCGGCCAGCCGCGGGGCGAAGGCCGCCGTGGCGACGACCTCCCGGAGCGCCTTGGGATGATGCCTGAGGCACGCGAGCAGCGCGGCGATGCCCCGGATGACCAGGCGGTGGGGGTGGGGGTCAGGTTGGTTCACGAAATGCGTCCCTCGTCGAAGTCGATCATGTCCGCGAAGGAGATGATGTCGGCGCGGTCCTGGGCGCCCATCTTGCGCTTGGCCTCGTTCAGGGCTTCGCGGCCCATCTCGCTCATGCCTTTCTGGACCAGTTCGCGGTTCCAGACGTGGACCCGCAGGTCGGGGGGGAAGATGGCCTTGAGGCGCGCGTCGAGCGCGGCGTCGTCGTCGGCATCGGTCTCGCGCACGCAGGCGATCACCTGCTCGGGGTCGACGCCGAGGTGCAGGCAGAGGAAGCGGTCGAAGCCTTTGCAGAAGTTGCGTTGGTAGGACTTGGGCAGCTCGCCCTTGAGGTGCTTGCGGATCTTGCCGAGGAAACGAGGCAGGTGCAGCAGGCCCGTCGCCGGGTGCGGGATGTACGACGAGGGCAGGTCGTAGCAGATTTCGCCGGTGGCTTCCGAGAAGCCGTTGGGTCGAGGGGCGGAAGGATGGGTCATGGGCGCGAAAGGTCGGCGAGGTTCTCCCGGCGGGCGAAGGCCTCGCAGGCTTTGGCGAGGTTCGCCGACTGGGCGCGGACATAGCTTTCGACGCTGAGATCGGGCATCTCGGCGCGCTGGGCGCTCGTGAAGGCGGCGGATCTGCCGTCGGCGCGCACGAGGCGGAACTGCGTCTCCAGCAAGGCGACGCGCGCCGCTGGTCCGGCGGAGACGAAGGCCGACTCCGCGCCGGGGGGCGCCAGCACGTGCATCTTGGAGATGCGGACGTCGACGCGCAGGTGAGGTTCGGCCGGAAGGGTCGTCGTGCCCGGCAGGCCGGAGTGGCGGGTGAGGTGGCGGGCGACGGCCTCGGCGATGGCGCGGTCGAGCGGTGCGATCCAGCGGTGGGCGTCCTCGACCTGTCCCCAGCCTTGGTCGTCGACGAGCACCACGTTCGGCCGGCGGAGCGCGACCGGCAGCTCGGCGCGGGTCACGAAGACCGCGGGTCCCGTCCGGGAGGCGTCGGCCGCCGGGGCGCGCAGCTGGTGAAAGGCGACCGGGTCGCTGCGTTGATCGAAGAAGACGCAGCCGCTGAGAAGTCCGGCGCAGGCGCAGAGGGCGAGGCGGAGGTTCATCGGGCGGGTTTCTCCGCAGGGTCGGCCGCGGGCAGCTTCACCGGGTTCTTCGCGCGGCCTTGGATGATGGTCTCGGGGTTGCGCTCAAGGAAATCGGCCAGCGAGCGGATCGCCTGGGCTGCTTCGGACACGTCGGCCAAGGCTTGGTCGAGGTCGCGGCGAGCGGGCGAATCAGGCTGGGTGAGGGCGCGCAGGTTCTCGGAGGTCTCGTTCAGCCGTTCGAGGGCGGCGCGTCCGGCGGCGGCCATCGACTTCAGGTCTTCGGCCACCGGGTCGACCTTGCCGCTCAGGCGACGGACCAGCTCGTCGATGCCCCGCATCGCGGCGGAGAAGTCGGTCACCGCGCGGCTCAACGCCGGGTCGGCCGTGAGCTTCGAGATGTTGGCCGCCGCCTGCGTCAGGTTGCCGTTGATCTTCTCGAACTCGAACTTGGAGGCTCCCTCGTCGATGCGGCCGAGGATCGAGTCGACCTTCTTGGTGATGGCGACGAAGTCGATCCGGCTGAGCTGGTCGAGCGTCTGCGAGACCGCCTTGGTCAGCGCCCCGAGATTCGAAGGTTGGGTCGGGATCTCGGGGAGCGTGCCGTGCGGGTCGTGCAGGCGGAAGGCGGTGTCAGGGAGGTAGTCGAGCTCGACGTACAACACGCCCGTCACCACGGACTGTTGTTGCAGCTTGGCGCGCAGCCCCTGGGCGATCGATCGTCCGAGGCCTTCCTTCTGGAGCAGGGCCTGGTCGAGGCCGCGGCGCGTCAGCAGGTCCGGCGTGAATTCCATGACGACGGGGACGGCGTAATCGGAAGTCGGCTGCCCGGAGGTGCGCAGCAGCACCTGGCTGACCTTGCCGATGGTGACGCCGCGGAACTTCACCGGCGCGCCGATGTCGAGCCCGCTCACGGAGTCTTCGAAGAACGCGATGGCCTCGGGGCGCGAACCGCCGAAAGACCCGGCCCCGAGAAGGATGACGGCGGCGACGATGAGCGCGATCCCGGCGGCCACGAAGGCCCCGATCAGTGTCATGTTGGCGGAACGGCGCATGGTCAGTCGAAACGAGCCTGGGTGAAGAAGGCGTGCACCTTCGGGGCTTGGCCAGCCTGAAGGAAATCTTTCGGCGGCCCGTATGCGCCCATGGTGCCCGTCTCGGGGTCGAGGTAAACGCAGAAGTCGGCCGTCCGGAGGATGCTGGGGACCTCATGGCTCACCAGCACCACCGTCGTGCCGAAAGCCGCGCGCAGCCGGAGGATGAGCTCGTCGAGGCGCCCGGAACTGACGGGGTCGAGGCCGGCGCTCGGCTCGTCGAGGAAGATGACCTCAGGGTCCAAGGCCATCGCGCGGGCGATGCCGGCGCGTTTGGCCATGCCGCCGCTGATCTCGGAAGGCAGCTTGTCCATGGCGTCGGCGAGGCCGACGAGGGCCAGCTTGTATTCGGCCAGCTGCCGGATCTCCTTGGCGGGACACCGCAGGAACTCGCGCATCGGCATCTCGATGTTCTCGCGCAGGGTCAGCGAGGAGAAGAGCGCCGAACCTTGGAAGAGGAAGCCGGTGCGGCGGAGGATGGACTGGCGATCCGCGCCGGCGGCCGTGGCGAGGTCGATGCCCATGAGGGTCGTGCGACCGCCGATGGGCTCGTCGAGCCCGCCGAGGGCGCGCATCAGCGTGCTCTTGCCGCACCCGCTGGGTCCGATGACGGCGAGGATCCGCCCGGCGGGCAGCGCGAAGCTGAGCCGGTCCATGACGACCCGATCGCCGTGTCCGATGGCGAGGTCCTGGCAGACGAGGATGTCGCGGCCGCCGCTCATAGGTTGAAGAGGTTGAAGATGACGGCGAAGAGGGCGTCGGAGACCACGATGAACGTGATGCCCAGCACCGCGGCCGAGGTGGCGGCCTCGCCCACGCCCAGCGCGGAGCGCTTCGCGACCGCCCCGCGGTAGCAGCCGGCCCACGCGGCGATGAAGCCGAAGGCGACCGACTTGATGAAGCCGACGAGGAAGCTCTTGAAGGTGATCGCGCGCACGGCCTGCGTCAGGTATTGCTCCACGCTGAGGTCGCCTGCGCAGGCGACCACCATGCCGCCGAAGACGCCGATGAAGGTCGCGAAGACGGCCAGCAGAGGAACCATCAGCGTGACGGCGAGGATGCGCGGCAGGGCGAGGTATTCGACGGGGCTGATGCCCAGGGCGCGCAGCGCGTCGGTCTCCTGGCTGACATTCATGCTGCCGAGCTGCGAGGCGAAGGCGGTCGATGTGCGGCCGCACGCGATCACCCCGGTCATCAGGGCGCCCATCTCGCGGGTCATGGCCAGCGAGACGAGGTTGGCGACGTAGACGGTGGCGCCGACCTGGCGGAGCTGGATCAGCCCGACGTAAGCCATGATGAGGCCGGTGAGGAATCCGAGCAGGGCGACGATCGGCAACGCGTCCACGCCTGCGGTCTGGAGCTGCAAGGTGAAGTCAGACCAGTTGACCTTGGCCTTTCCCGTCACCATGCGCAGGAAGCCGAGCGCGGTCTGGCCCACGTGTTCGAAGGCGCGAGCCCAGGAGGAGCCGCTGTCGACGCCCCACGTACCGAAACGCTCGAGGAGGCCGAATTCCTCCGGTTTCTCCGCGGTCTCCGAGGCTTTCTCGGCCATGGTGACCAAGGATTGGAGCCTCGCGGGGAGTCCGCTCAGGTCGAGCTGGCGGACATGCCGACCGCGGGCGAAGAGCCAGGAGGGAAGGGAGGAATCGAACGTTCCGAGGTCCTCGGCGACGACCTTCACGCGATCGCCTTTGAAAGCCAGGTCAGGCAGCGCGACGTCGGCGCTCCAGACTCCTCCGACCGTGACCACGGCGAGGCCATCGGCCTGGATTTCGGTCCGGGCGAACGGCAGGCCTGAAGGCGCTTGGGACATCCTGATGGTCAAATACTTGGGCACGCCCCCGCCCACAAGTCAGAAAGGCGTTGTCGGTCGCTCCCGGCGATGCTTTGCTCTCCCTTCGCCGATGTCCGCCGCCCGTCATAGCGCTGTCTTCTCCCTGGTTCTCGCCACCATCGCCGCCGTCGCGAGTCCGGAGGATGCGCCGTGGGCGATCGCGGTCACCGAGGAGAACGACAAGTTCACCCCTCAGAACCAAGACCGTTTTTATACCCAGGGGCTCAAGGTTTCTTTGAACCGCGAAGACGGCGTGTTCTTCTCGGTCGCGCAGGAGATCAATACCCCTGCCGACACCGCGAATCCGCCGTCGGTGACGCCGCCTTATACGGATATGCCTTACTCCGCCGCTCTCTACGCGGGCTGGGGCGTCGGCCGCATCCTCGAGCGATCCGGCCGACGTGACGTTTTCCTCTCGGTCGAAGCGAAGCTGGGCGTCATCGGTCCCTCCGCGGGCGGAGAAACCGTCCAGAACAAGTTCCATAAGCTGATCGGCACGCCCGCGGCCGTCGGCTGGGGCACGCAGCTGCCCGACGAAATCCTCGTGAACATCGACGGAGAAATCCGCCGTCGATTCGACCTGGACGGGGCCGAGCATGACTCTTGGGACCTGCTGGCCCGCGCCGGGCTGATGCTGGGCACGATGCGGACTGAGGCGCTTTTCGGTGCCCAGCTGCGGTGGGGCGACGGCCTGGCTGGCTCATGGGGGCACTCCTACATTCGGCATTCCACGGCCTACGACCCGGCCTGGGCCCGCCGCCCCGGCCCGGCCTGGTGGCTCTTCGTCGACGGACAAGTCGAGGTCATCGTGCGTAATTTCGCCACCGACGGCACTAACTTCCGCGATTCGCGGGCGGTCACGCGCGCGCCGATCGTCGCCCAGGGCGCCCTAGGCGCGACGATGCAGTACGACGACTGGTCGCTGGCTTATTTCCTCGCCGCCCGCTCGAAAGACTTCGAGACGCAGGACGGTTTCCATTTCTACGGCGGCCTCAAGGCCCAATACCTCTTCTGATCATGTCCGTCCTCGCCGTCGTCGACGTAGGCTCCAATTCCATCAAGGTCGCGGTCGTCGCCGCGGCCGATCGCCGAGAACTCGGCCGCATATCCGAACCCGTCCGGCTCCAGCCGGAGGGCGGACCGGCCGAACCTTTCACCCCGGAAGCGCGCGCCGAGGCCGTCGCGGCCACCGGTCGCCTGCTGGCCTTCGCCCGTTCGCTCGGGGCGACCCGTTGCTGCGTGCTCGCCACCAGCGCCGTGCGCGAATCCGTCAGCCGTCAGGAGTTCGCCCGTCAGATCGAAGCGGCGACCGGCGTGCCGCTGACCATCGTCTCCGGCGAAGTGGAGGCCCGCCTCGCCGCGGCCGGCGTCCGCTCCGATCCGGCCTACCAGGCCTACGCCGACATCCTTTCTTTCGATCTCGGCGGCGGCAGCCTCGAGGTCTCGGTCCTGCGCGGCCAGCGTTGCGTGCTCGCGCGCAGCTTCCCGTTGGGGTCGGTCCGGCTGACCCATGGTTTCCTGCGTGGTGGCCATGGTCCGGTGGACGAGCTCGACCAGCTTTCCATCCGGACCCATCTGCTTGCATCCCTGCAGACCGTCGTCCCGGCGGGCGCGGCCGAGAAGTTCCTGGTCGTCGGCGCGGGCGGCGTCTTCGCCGCGGTGGCCCTGCATCTCGAAGCCATGGGCGAAGCTCCGGTCGGCGGACGGCTGCCCCTGCTCCGTATCCGTGAGCTGCGCGACCGCATGTGCGCCACCGACCTGGCCGGGCGACGGGCCATCCCCGGTATCCCGGCGGACCGGGCCGACATCATGCCCGCGGCCTTGATCACCCTTTGCGTGCTGGCGGACCTGACGGGGGCGGAAGCCTTCCATCTTTCGCACTACGGCGTTCGACATGGCATGATTGAGCTGCTCCTTGGTCCCTCCGGAGAACACCTCTGAACATGAACAATCTTTGCTTCCTTTTCCTGGCCGTGGTCGGACTTTCCGCCGCCACCGAGACCGGCAAGGTCGTTTCCGTCACCGCGGACGGATGGGCGACGATCGCGCATGCGGATGGTTCTAAGAACTTCCTGCGTCGATTCTCCGAGGGCGACCGCAAGGTGGGCTGGATGGGTCGCATGGTCCGCTATGACGCCGTGACGGATGGCGGCGAGACCGTGGCCCGCGGCATCGTCTCGGCCGACCCCGAGGAACTCCGGCGAGTCGCCGAAGTCACCGACGTGCTCCGCCGGGAGACGGTCGACAAAGGGCGTCTGGTCACGCGCATGCCCAACGAACTGATGCCGAACATGGCGCTCTGGGACCAGCACGGCCGCCTGGTCACGAAGAAAGACGTGCTCGGGCAGGCTATCGCGCTGAATTTCATCTTCACGAGCTGCCGGGTCGCGCGCATGTGCCCGGCTTCGACCGCCTGCATGAAGGCTTTGGCCGACCGCCTGGCCGGCGAGTCCGGCATCCGGCTGCTGACCATCACGTTCGATCCCGAGGCCGACACTCCGGGTCGTCTGCGCAGCTACGCCGACGGCTACGCCGTCGACCACGCCCGTCATCGCTTCCTCACCGGCGACGCCGGCCAGATCAAGGACCTGATGCGCCACTACGGCATCCAGACCCTGCGCGACGACGGCACGATCGTCCATAACGCCGCCCTGATCCTGATCTCCCCCGAAGGGCGCATCGTCTCCCGCAACGAAGGTCCCTCCTTCGACCCGGATGAGATCGCGGCGAGGCTCCGGGCGCTGGCCGGAGCGCAGGCCCGATGACGCCGCTCCGACAGACGGCGCTCATCAGCGCCTTGGCCGTCGCCGGCTACGCCGGCCTCCGTTCGTTGCCGGATACCCAATGCGCCTTCCTGCACGCCGACCACGAGCCCGTGGTCGTGGACGGCGTCGAGTTCTGCGGGGTCAACGAGGAGGCGAACTTCTATTCTCCGGCCGCCTTGCGCTTCCCCGTCCGGCCGGCGGTGACACTGTCGTCCGACGGCGCGATCGCCGAACTGCGCCTGACGAAGGACGACGGACACCCTTATTATGCGCACGAGGTCGCCGTGTCGCATACCCGCAAGGTCCACCTGCATCTGCGACGCGCATCCGGCGACCGTTCGTACGCCCACGTCCATCCCGAGCCGACCGACGACGGTTCCTGGCGTTTCGTCATCCCTGCGGCCCTGCGCGGTTCGACGCTCGAGGCCTACCTTGATTTCGCCGACGTACGTACCGGACGCATCATGCTGGCGCAGCTCCTGATACCGGCCGGGCCCGCCGCACCCTCCGTCCCGACTCCGCTCCGTAACCGCATCGTCTCGGTGGAGGCTTCGGCGCTCCGCACGGGCGAAACCGCCATGATCCGCGTCCGGCTCGCCGGCCGCCCGGGCGGCGCCCTCAGGCTGCGACCGATCATGGGCGCCCTCGGGCACGCCGTGGTCTTCTCGGCGGACAAGCCGGAGGCCGGCTACGCGCACATGCATCCCACGCTCGAGGGCGGCGAGTATGCGGACGATCCTACGCTGGCTTTCCGCTTCCGCCTTCCGTCGCCCGGAACCTACGATCTCTGGATCAACCTGAACGACGGCGAGGAAGAACTCCTCCGGACGACGCTGGTCGTCACGCCTTGAGCTGACGGTAATGCTCGATGGTCTCCGCGAGCCCGGCGTGCACCGAGGAGCGCGGCCGCCAGCCCGCCGCGAGCAGTCTTTCGGTCGACGCCAGCGAGTGGCGCACGTCGCCGGCGCGCGGCGGCAGGTGCTCGATCGTCGAGCGGGACCCGGTGAGCCGGATGACCTCGCGGGCGAGCCCTAGGATCGACTGGCTGGCGCCGTAGCCCACGTTGTAGGTGCCTGCCATCTCCCGGGAGGCGCCGGCGTAGGCGAGCGCGCCGACGATGTCCGTCACGTGGATGAAATCCCGCGTCTGACCGCCGTCTCCGTGGATGCCGATCGGCTCCCCCCGCAGCGCCTTGGCGATGAAGATCGGCACGGCCGCGGCGTAGGCCGAACGGGGGTCCTGACGTGGTCCGAAGACGTTGAAGAAGCGCAGGGAGGTCGTGCCGAGGCCGTGGGAACGACGGTATTCCTCCAGCAGCTCTTCCCCGGCGAGCTTGGTCTCGGCGTACGGGGATTTCGGTTCGGGCGGCATGGTCTCGACCTTCGGGACCGTAGGGTTGTCGCCGTAGATGGCGGCGGAGGACGCCAGCACGACCTTGCGGGCGCCGCCCCGCCGGGCGGCGTCGAGGACGCGGCGGGTGCCCTCGGTGTTCAGCAAGGCGCATTCCGCCGGCCGGTCGACCGATTCAGGCACCGAGATCATCGCCGCCAGGTGATAGATTTCGTCCGCGCCCTCGGCGGCCGCCAGCAAGGCGGTCTCGTCGAGGATCGAGCCGCGCAGGAAACGACAGGGGACGCCCGCGAGGTTGCGTTCGTAGCCGCTCCGGAGGTCGTCGAGCACGGTGACCTCGGCCTGGCCGGCGACGTGCCGGACCAGGTGGGAGCCGATGACGCCGGCGCCGCCGGTGATGAGGACGCGCCGGCTCATGTGCGGTCGACCAAGGCCTGCATCGCGGGCAGCTGGGATTCGATGGAGGCGACCAGCTTGAACTGCGTGCGCGTCCGGTCGAGGTTGTGTCCGGGGCGCCTGACCTTGAAGTACGTGTCGCCTTCGAGCCAGTCGGTCAGGAAGCGCAGCCCGATTTCGAACGTGATCAGCTTGCCGGCGAAGGGCAGCAGCGACTTTTCGGCCGGCGTCAGGAAGCCCCGGGTCGATTCAAGGTAGCCGCGGACCAAGGCCGCGAACATCGGGAACTGCATGGTCACCTTGGACAGGTCGGTCTCGTCCTCGGCCGCGGGCGAGGTGGAAGTGCGCACGAGGTCGCCGAAATCATAGAGCACCGAACCGGGCATGACCGTGTCGAGGTCGATGACGCACACGCCTTCCTGGGTCGCGTCGTCGAGCAGCACGTTGTTCAGCTTCGTGTCGTTGTGCGTCACGCGTTCCGGCAGGCGTCCGTCGCGCAGGGCGTCGGTCACCACGGCGACCTCGTCGGCGCGGGCGAGGGCGAACGCGATCTCCGGCCCGGCGGCCGCGGCGCGGCCGTGGGCGTCCACGTCGAGCGCTTGGCGGAACCGGGCGAAACGGGCGGGCGTGTGGTGGAAGTCGGGGATGGTCTCGTGCAGGCGGCCGCCGGGCAGGTCGGCGAGCAGGGACTGGAAGGCGCCGAAGGCTTTCGCCGCGGCGAAGGCTTGCTCCGGCGCCCGGACGACGTCGTGCCCGGTCGCGTCATCGATGAAGTGGTAGCAGCGCCACCGGTCGGCGGGCCCCTCGCCCAGCCAGGCTCGCCCGTGACGGGTCGGGATCAGCCGGAGGGTGCGACGCTCGGCGTCCGGCGCCCCGGCCGCGCGCAGCTTGGCGTAGGCGTGGGCGCAGACGCGCTCGACGTTGGCCATCAGCTCGTCGGGACGGCGGAAGACGTTTTGATTGATCCGCTGCAGGATGAAGCGCGTCGGGCCGGAACCCGGCGTGGTCCGCACCAGGAAAGTGTCGTTGATGTGGCCGCTCCCGTAAGGCGACGCCGAAAGGACTTCCCCGCCGAGCGCGAATTCCCGGGCGACGGCCGAGGCGTCGTCTCGCTGGGCGGGTGCCATGCTCAGCCCCAGAGCGAGGCCGGGTAGGCGCCGGAATCGACTTGTTCCCGGATGCTCGCCTGGACGACGGGCTTGTCCTCGCGGTACGTCACGCCGAACCAGGTGGAGTCGGAACGCAACACCCGGCAGCTCGCCTGGCCGGAGCGGATCAGGTTGCCGACGGAGAGCGGGATGTAGGCCTCGCTCTTGAGCTCGGAACCCTTGGCGGCGAGAAAGGCGTGGAAGTCGGCTTCCAGCTGCGGAAAGATGGCCGGCGTGAAGCCCCACATGTTCATCGAGACCGGCTCGTCGCCCGTGAGCGGCACCACCGCGCCGTCGTCGCCGCGGTGTTCGGCGCCTCGGGGCAGTTTGGCTATCTTGGTCAGCTCCTGGATGTCGGTGAGCCGGCCGGCGGCGTCCGTCTGGCAGACGCCGCGGGCGACGGTGCCGTGCTCCGAGAGGGTGTTCTTGAGGGTGAAGCCGACCATCGCGTAATCGGTCGAGGAATTCGTCAGGCCGGCGAGATGGCGGCCCAGCTTGGCGTAGGAGTCCTGCCCGTAGAAATCGTCGGCGTTGATGACGGCGAAAGGCGTCTCGACGGCGGCGCGGGCGCAGAGGATCGCGTGCGTGGTGCCCCAGGGCTTTTCACGGCCGGGGGGCACGGTGAAGCCCGCGGGCAGCTGACCGATGGTCTGGAAGGCGAAGCCGACGGCCACCCGGCCGGCGAACTTCGCGGCGATGCGCTCGCGGAAATCTTCTTCGAAATCGGGCCGGATGATGAAGACCACCTTGCCGAAGCCGGCGCGGAGGGCGTCGAAGACCGAGTAATCGAGGATCGTCTCGCCGGACGGCCCCATGGGATCGATCTGCTTCAGGCCGCCGTAACGGCTGCCCATGCCGGCGGCGAGGACGAGGAGGGTGGGTTTCATGTCAGAGGGATTTGCGCAGCCGGGAGATGACATCCTGCTTCAGTCGGTCGATGAAGCCGGTGACGTAGGCTACCGGGTCGAGTTCATCGTCCCTGATCAGCGCAGTCAAGTCCATCGCCCACTGCATGGCGGTCTCCTGGTCGGCGGAGTGGGCGTGGCTGAAAGTGGCGTTGGCCGTGCGCCGTCCGAGGACGGCGAGATCGTAGCGCTTGCCGCCGTCGATCTGGGTGGCGAACACCTCGTTCAGGGCGCGGGCGAGTTCGGGCCGGGCCGAGACCGGCATCGGGGTCTTCTCGCCGTCGACGAGCCAGTCGAGGTCTCGCCAGACTTCGCAGCCGTAGGCTTTACGCGGTCGCTCCGCCTTGGGCAGCTGGCGGATGGCCTCCAGGCAACGGAGGGCGCAACCGACGTGGGTGTCATGCTTGTCCGCGAGGTTGTGCAGATAGACGACCTCGGGTCGGCTGGCTTCGAGGATATGACGAAGGTCGTCGCGCACCGCCTTCTCGTGGGCGTCGCGCACGGCTTGGCTGGGATGGCCGAGCTGAGCCATGAAGGCGTATCGGCCGATCACCGCGGCGGCCTCCTGTTCGCGGATGCGTTCGGCCGCGATCTGGTCGTCGGTCCAGTCTTTGAAGCGACCGGTACGCGACGAGCCGCGGCCGTCGGTGACGGTCACCCCGCCGAACCACTGGTCATCCCGGTCATAGCAGGCGAGGATGCCATGGAAGGCCATGAACTCGAGGTCGTCCTGGTGGGCGCCGATGCCGAGGTGGGTGGTCCGGCGGAGGGCTTCCGGGATGGCCGCGCCGTCGGGGACCATCAGGCGGGCGCGGGGGTTGAGGGGTATCATCGTCGGAGGGAAGGAAGGGAGGCGGCCGCGACGGCCTGCCCGTGACGCTTATCTTTCTCCGAGGGCACCACGAGGTCGATGTGGAGTTCGGGGAATTCGTCGCGGAGGACGGATCGGGCGTGCTCGATGATGAGGTCGCCGCCTTGGCCGGAGGTGACCCGGCCCATGATCAGGAGGCAGCTCATCTCGTAGAAGGCCGCGAAGTGGGCGATCGCGTAACCGAGGGCGATGCCGACGGCCTCGTAGACGAGCCGGGCGCGCGGGTCGCCGGCGAGCATGAGCCGCTGGAGTTCCTCGAGCCGCTCCGGCAGCTTCATGGAGGGCGGCAGTTCGATGCCCGCCAAGGGAAGGAGACGTCCGACGCCTTGCTGGCTGAAATACTGCACGGCGCAGCCATGGTCGCCGGACCATTCGTCGGCGGGGCCTTCGGGCCGGTAATCGATCGGCACGAAGGCCAGTTCGCTGAGCCAGTTGGTGAGGTTGCCGGCCTGGTCGACGTAGCCGGCGGCGACGCTCGTGCCCATGGCGACGCCCAGCACGGCGCCGCGACCGAGGGACATCGAAGCCGCGAGCGCGGTGACGTCGCCGTCGTTGAGCACTTCGAAAGGCACGCCGTATTCCTTGGCGAGGTCGACGAACATGTTCCGGATCCGGGAGTCAAAGGCCTCCGCATCGGTCACGCCTCGGAAGAGGGAGGCGACGCGGACCTTGTTGCTGACGTAGACGCCGGCGGAGGAGCCGCCGATGGCGTCCACCCGCGGCAGGTGCCCGGCGGCGAGGTCGATGGAATGCCGGATGCCCGCCAGATGATAGTCCGGGTCGGATTGGAAGTAAGGGTCCCACTTCACTTCCTCCGAGAACACGACTTTTCCGTCGATCAGCGCGGCGCACTTGCGGTCGGAACCGCCGAGGTCGAAGCCGATGCGGCAGCCTTCGAGGTGTCGGCCCAACGGCAGGTGTGACGAGGAAGCGGCGGGCAGCGCGTCGAGGGGAGTCGCGCGGAAGACCAGGGGACGTTCGAAGACCTTGCGGAAGAACTCGGCGTCGAAGGCGCGGACCCCGCCGGGCGCGTAATCCGCCTGCAGGCGGCGGGCCAGCGGTTCGGCGGAGCGACCGGCGAGCAGCAGTTCGGGCGCCCCGCGGGACCAGAGCAGGAACTTCACCGTGCGTTCGACGTGCCGGTAGGTCGCCGCGTCGTCGACGCCGGCGGCGAGGACGCGCGTGCGGAACAAGGAGGCCGTGCCGTCGTCGCGGCGGAGGGCGATCGTCAGATCGGCGGAGTCGGCCGTCGCGGCGCAACGTCGGAGGTAGGCGCGGGTCCAGAGGGCCGCGGGCGCGAGTCCCGGGTCGATGTCGGAGCGATGGCGCGGTCGGACGTCCATCCGGTTCAGAGCTTGCTTGCCGACGCTGCGTCGAGGTGGAACGTGCAGGCCGGATGCCGTTGCAGCCAGGTCGCGGGACAGTCGGCGGAGGGCGTCTCCCTGACGGCCCGGGCCACGATGTCAGCCTTGGCCGCCCCGAAGGCCAGCAATTCCACCCGGCGGGCTTCGAGGATCGTCGCCACCCCCATGGTCAGGGCGCGGTGAGGCACCGCCGTCGGCTCGTCGAAGAAGACGGCATTGTCCCGGCGGGTGACTTCGTCAAGGCGGACCCGACGGGTGCGGCTCTCGACGGCCGAGGGGGGTTCGTTGAAGCCGATATGTCCCGTGCGGCCGATGCCGAGGATCTGGAGGTCGATGCCGCCGGCGGCGCGGATCGCCGCTTCGTATGCGGCGCATTCCTGCGCGGGGTCTTTCGCCAGGCCATCGGGGAAACGGATGTTGCCGGACGGGATGTCGAGGTGCCGGAAGAGATGCTCCTCCATGAAGCGACGATACGACTGCGGGTGCGCCGGTCCGAGGCCTTCGTATTCGTCGAGGTTGAACGTGATGACCGTGCGGAAGCTCAGTCGTTCTTCGCGATGCAGGCGGATGAGTTCCGCGTAAAGAGGGAGGGGCGTGGAGCCCGTCGCCAGGCCCAGCACCGTCGGTTTGCCCGATTCCGAGCGTAACCCGATCAGGTCGGCGGTCTCCCGGGCGAGCGCCTGCGCGGCGGACTGCTTGTCGGGATGGAGCCGGAGCGCGATCATGTCAGCCGAGCGTGGCGAGCATGCGCGCGATCTCGTCGCGCCGGACTTTGGCGTCGTCGAGCTGCTTGCGCGCCCCTTCGAGGATCTTGGGCGGAGCCTTCGAGACAAACGCCTCGTTGGTCAGCTTGGCTTCGCCGGCGGCGACCGCCTGCTCGAGCTTGGCCAGTTCCTTGGCGAGGCGGGCTTTCTCCGCGCCGACGTCGACCGTGCCGGAGAGTTCGAGCATCACGGTCCCGAGGGAGGCGAGGGAGCCGGTGCGCTCGCCCGCGGAATCCGCGAAACCGATCGCCGCAAGCCCCGCCATGCCGCAGAGCTTGTCGCGGTTCGCCGAGAGGAGGGTTTTCGCCGCGGCGTCCTTGGCGACGACGGTGACGACCGAGTCGCGTCGGGTCGCCTGGCCGGCCTGGGACTTGAGCGCGCGGACGGAGGCCACGAATTCGCGCAGCAGGGCGACGTCGGCGACCTTGGCGGCGCTGAGCTTCACGCCGTTCTCGCGGAGCACGCGGAGCAGGTCGCCGCCCGTGCCGGTATGATGATCCTGGATGAAGTCGTTCTCCGAGCCGTAGCCGAGCAGATGCCAGAGTTCCTCCGAGATGAAAGGCGCGACGGGGTGGAGCAGCAGGAGGAACTGACGGAGGACGAGGTCCTGGACGGCGAGACAGCTGCCGAGGAGGGCGGGGTCCTTCAGGCGGGCCTTGGAAGCCTCGACATACCAGTCGCAGAAGTCGCCCCAGAAGAACGCGTAGAGACCCTGCGCGTAGGCCGTGAATTCGTGTTCCTCGAGGTTCTTGGCCGTGCTGTCCGTGAGTTCGGCGAGGCCTTGGAGGATCGCGAGGTCGTCGTCGTCGAGCTGCGCGGCCTTGATGCGTCCGGCGACGGCGGCGAGCGTCGAGTTGTCCGCTGTCGGGCCGGACATCTGCCGGAAGCGGGCGGCGTTCCAGAGCTTGTTGCAGAAGTTGCGGCCTTGGGCGACGCGGTCCTCGTCGAAGAGGATGTCCTGGCCTTTCGGGGCGATCGACAGGAGCCCGAAGCGGAGGCCGTCGGCGCCGAACTTGGCGATGAGGTCGAGCGGCTCGGGCGAGTTGCCGAGCGACTTGGACATCGTGCGGCCGAGCTTGTCGCGGATGATGCCGTTGAAATAGACGCGCCGGAACGGGATGCGTTGGCGGATCTCGTCATCGGTGAGCGTCTTCTTCTCCGGGCCGTGGAGTTCGAGGCCGGCGATGATCATGCGGGCCACCCACAGGAAGATGATGTCGGGGCCGGTGGCGAGGGCGCCGGTCGGATACCAATGCTTGAGCTCCTCGGTGGTCTCGCCGGGCTTGCGCCAGCCGATGGTCGCGAGGCACCAGAGCCAGGAGGAGGCCCAGGTGTCGAGCACGTCGGGATCCTGTTCCCAGTTCGCGGCGTCGGCCGGGGCCGTGAGGGAGACGTGCAGGTTCTTCGGGTCGCCGCGGACGCCGCCTTTGCGGTACCAGACCGGGCTGCGGTGGCCCCACCAGAGCTGTCGGCTGACGCACCAGTCCTGGATGTTGTCGAGCCAATGCAGGTAGGTCTTCGTCCAGCGTTCCGGATGGAACCGGATGATGCCCGCGGTGACGGCCCGCTTGGCTTCGTCGATCTTCGGGTAACGGATGAACCACTGTTCGCTGAGGCGCGGTTCGATCGGCACGTCGGCGCGCTCGGAATAGCCCACGGTGTTCTCGTACGGCTCGGCCTTCACGAGGGCGCCGAGCTCTTCGAGGAGCTTCGCGGCCATCGCCCGGGCCTTGAAACGCTCCACGCCGGCGAGCGGGCCGGCGTCGGCGTTCATCGTCCCGTCCGGGTTCATCACGTCGATGACCGGGAGTCCGTGACGCTTGCCGATGTCGAAGTCGGTGCGGTCGTGGGCCGGCGTGACCTTGAGCACGCCCGTGCCGAACTCCTTCTCGACGGCGGCGTCGCCGACGATCGGGATCCGCGCGCGGGGGAAGGGACGCCAGACGTGCTTGCCGATGAGATGCTTGTAGCGTTCGTCCTCAGGGTGGACCGCCACGGCGGCGTCGCCGGGGATCGTCTCCGGACGCGTGGTCGAGATCTCGAGGAACGTGCCGGGGAGCTCGGCGACCTCGTAGCGCATGCGGAAGAGCGAGCCCTTGGAAGGCTTCATGATCACTTCCTCGTCGGAGAGGCCGGTCTGCGAGACCGGGCACCAGTTCACCATGCGCTTGCCACGGTAGACGTAGCCGCGCTCATAGAGCGTGACGAAAGTCTGCAGGACCGCCTGCGAGTAGCCGGCGTCGAGCGTGTGGACCGTGCGGTCCCAGTCGCAGGAGGCGCCGAGCTTGCGGAGCTGGCCGAGGATGATGCCCCCGTGCTTGTCGCGCCACTCCGAGGCGACTTGGATGAATTTCTCGCGACCGAGGTCGTGGCGCGTCTTGCCTTCTTTCTGGCGGAGTTCCTTCTCGACGCGGGACTGCGTGGCGATGGCGGCGTGGTCGGTGCCCGGGAGCCAGAGGGCGGACTTGCCTTCCTGGCGGGCGCGGCGGACCATGATGTCCTGCAGCGTGTTATTGAGCAGGTGTCCCATGTGCAGCACCCCGGTGACGTTGGGCGGCGGGATCATCACCGCGAACGATTCGCGGGAAGGGTCGACCTTGCCCCGGAAACAGCCGGCGGCCACCCAGCGGTCGTACCACTGCTGCTCGACGCCCTGGGGTTCGTAAGATTTGGGGATTTCGGCCATCGGAAAGAGGAATGATTAGGGGTTAAGTTGGGGATTGAAAAGAACGGACTGGGCGGGCATCAAGATAGGCAAGCCAGGCCCCATGCAACGGGTGGCCGACGAATCCCGCCAGGTCCGGAAGGAAGCAACGGCAGTCAGTCCATCCGTGTGCCGTGGCAAGCCTGGCCCCTTGCTTTTCATTCGACGCCTTCCCTTCATTTGGGTGGGCGTCTTCCTGCGCTGAAAGAAGAAAGGGTGCTATTCGCACCCTTTCGTTCGAAAACCGAGGATGATTTTCAGAGCGAGTGGAGGCTCGACTTGCTGACCGCCATCGCGGCTTCCT
>SYID01000119.1 GCA_005798925.1 Verrucomicrobiota bacterium | reverse complement strand
GGTAGTGGTCGATGCGGAAGATCTGCGACTCGCGGAAGTTGCGGGCGGCGACGGCGTTGAGGTGGACCGCCGAGGCGAGATCCTTGCCGAACGGCTTCTCGATGATGACCTTGCTCTCGAGGTCGGTGCCGAGCCCGCGGGCGGCGAGGCCGGACTGGCCGAGGTTCTCAAGGATCGCCTCGAAGACCGAGGGCGGGGTCGAGACATAGAAGACCAGCTGCAGGGGCCGGCCGGCGCGTCGCTCGGCGGCCGTGATCTGGTCTTTCAGCGCGGCGAAGGCCTTGGGGTCGTCGTAACCGCCGGCCTGGTAGGAAACGTTGTCCTCGACGCGCTGCCAGATGTCGGCGCGGAACTCGCGGCGGGAGAACTTCCTGATGTCGGCGGCGGCCTGGGCGCGGAACTCGGCGTGCGGCACGGGCTTGCGGCCGAAGCCGATCAGGTGGAAGTCGGCAGGCAGGAGGCTGTCGACGGCCAGGTTGTAGAGGGCGGGCAGGAGTTTGCGCGCCGCCAGGTCGCCGGAGGCGCCGAAGATGACCACGCAGGTCGGCTGGGCGCCGCGGTGCTTGCTCAGGCCGGAGAGGAACGGATGACGGTCGGTGTCGGACATCGGAGTCTAGAAGCGGCGGCGCCCGAAGAGGACTTCGCCACGGTGTTGAAGGAGGCGGACGGTGCCTTTCTTGCAAACCAGAACTTCCACGACGTCGAAGCGCGTATGACACGCACCCCCGATTTGCCTGATCCATGCGCCGGCGGCCCGCCGCAAAGCCCTCTTTTTCCGTCGATTCACCGCCCAATACCCTTCCCCGCCTTCGTCGCCATGGCGGGTCTTGACCTCGACGAAGACAAGGACCTCGCCCTCGAGGATGACCAAGTCGAGTTCGTCGCGGCCATGTCGCCAGTTGGTCGCCAGACAGCGCCCGCCTTGCCGGCGATAATGCTCCTCGGCCTGACGTTCGCCCCAAGCGCCGAATTCGGCCGGCGGCGGCCGCCCGACCCACCATGCCCGCAGAGCGTCGCCGAGATCGCGCCAAAACATGGCCAAGGAGACCTAAAACTCGGCGTTTCCGCCAGCCCTGGCCCGAGGGGTTCTTGACCTAGGGAACCCTAGGTGCCTTTCTCTGTCCTTACACCCCACACCCATGCGTCTCCTCACCCTCCTCGCCCTCGCCGCCGCAGCCTGCCTGAGCGCCGATCCGATCCCGGAATCCTACCGCCAGAACGGCTGGTTCATCGGCGCGCAGGCTTACACCTTCAAGGAATTCTCCTTCTTCGAAGCCATCGCCAAGACCAAGGAGGCCGGCGGCAACCTCATCGAGATCTTCCCCGGACAGACCGTGAAGCCCGGCTCGAAGGAGAAGACCCACCACTCGATGTCCGACGCCACCATGGCCGAGATCAAGGCCGAGCTGGACCGCCAGGGCGTCCGCGCCGTTAATTACGGCGTCGTCGGCGCGAAGAACAAGGAAGAGGTCTACGCCATCATGTCCTTCGCCAAGAAGATGGGCCTCTACGCCGTCTGCACCGAATCCACCGAGCAGGTCGCCCATTGGGAATCCGCCGCCAAGGAGTTCGACATCAAGGTCGCCATCCACGAGCACGGCTCCCGTATCGCCAAGGACGGCACGATCGACCCCAAGTATAAAGTCTGGGATCCCCTCTACGTCCTCGGGGTCGTCGAAAGCCGCGACCAGCGGGTGGGCGCCTGCGCCGACATCGGCCATTGGGCCACGTCGAACCTGAGCTCCGTCTGGGCGCTCAAGGTCCTCGAAGGCCGCATCGTCAGCGTGCACCTCAAGGATAAGGCCGCCTTCGGCAAGTCCGAGGTCGTCGTCGCCGGCAAGGGCGTGGTCGACGTGGACGGCTGCCTCAAGGAGCTCATCCGCCAGAAGTTCGACGGCCATATCTCCGTCGAACACGAAGCCGACTGGAAGGACAGCGTCCCGCAGGTGAAGCATAACATCGATTTCGTCAAAGCCCGCGCGAAGTAAGCCGCGCTTGAGGTAGGGACAGCACCACGTGCTGTCCTCCCAAAGCCCCCGGCAAACCGGGGGCTTTTTTGTAGGCGGATAAAACGATGAAACTCAAGGGGAGACCGGAAACCGGAAAGAATGCTGCGGCGCCACTTTACTCCGGGTGACGGGTGACAGCCACCGGGGCATCGGCGATTCAGGAGTCGGCTTTTCAGCCACCGGCCATCGGCTCCGGGTTCCGGCGGCTGACTCCTGAGCGGCTGGGGCCTGAACTCCCGGCATCCGTGGCCGTCACCCGTCACCCGAAGTTATGCCCCCAGCCAATCATCCGTTCTCCGGTTCTCCTTTGAGTTCCGCCCTCTTGCCTTGGGTAGGGTCGGGACCGCGTCACGACATAGCCTGCATCATGCCGCCGCAGGGCGGCTCAAGGTAGGGGCGTGGCTCCGCCGCGCCCTCCGCTCAGGAGGGCACGATGAATCGTATCCCTACCTAGGTTCGCCCTGCGGCGAACGAGGGCAGCACGCGGTGCTGCCCCTACCCCAGAAGCCCCCTCACTCCGCGATCGCGGCCTTCAGCTCCTTGAGCATGCGGCGTAATTCGGCCGGAGTGTCGTAATCCTTGCGGCCCATGGGGAGCGATTCGATCGGGAGGTAACCGTTGTAGCCGGCGTCACGGGCAATCCTCACGATCTTGCGCATGTCGGTCAGCGGCTTGTTCGGCTTGCCGAACGGGGTCTCCTTGACCTGCCAGTTCACGGCATACGGCGCGGCCTGAGCCATGTCGACATACGGATCGGCGGTGAGGTATTTGCCGGTGTCGACGATGGCACGGCAATTCGGATGGTTCACGCGCTTGAGCAGGCTGACGTGCTCGGCACCGGTGGTCAGGAAATCCCCGTGGTTCTGCACGCCGATGAAGATACCACGGGCGGCGGCGAATTCGGCGCACTCCCGGAAATCATCGGCGATCCAACCTTCGACGACCTCGCGCGAGGCGCCGCCGGAGACGGCCTGCCACTTCTGCGGGGGAATGTTCGTATCAGCGAAGACGCGCAGCACGGGGGCGCCCAGCTTCACGCAGACTTCGACCCAGTCCTTGATGCGCTGCTTGCCTTCGGCGCGCAGGGCTTTGTCGGCGGTGGTGACCTCGTTCTTCACGCCGCTTCCGCTGATCTCGAGGCCGAGCCGGAAGGCCTCGTGCTTGATCGCGAAGATCTCGGCATCGGTCGGGGCCTTGGGGTAGCTGGCGAAGAAATAACCCGTGAGGTCGATGGCGTCGAAGCCCGCTTCGGCGGTGAAGTTAAGCAGCTGGCTGAGGTTCATCGCCTTGGGATGCTTGGGGTCCTTGAGTCCCTGGTTCAGTTCGACGTAGAAAGAGTAGGCGTTCAGCGAGGTACGCAGACGCGATAGCTTGCCGGCAGGCGCAGACTCGGCGGCGCGGGCAGAGAGGCCCAGTGCGGCGAGCGACAACCAGGCGGACTGTTTAAGGAATTCACGACGAGGGGCGGCGGACATGCCAAGACATTGTGCAAAAGTGCGGAGGGGTAAAAGAGTAAAGGCGGGAAAGGGGCTGCATGGATGGCTGAATCGATGAAAGAGGGCAGATGTCAGAGTGGCTTTACCCGAGACCTGAAAATGGCTCACCCAGCCGATCATCCGGTGTCCGGTCCCCCTTTGAGTTTAAACCTTTGTCTCGAGGTAGGGCTGACCGGCTCGGTCAGCCTCGGTTGAGCGGGCCGCTCAACCCTACCCAAGCAACGGCCTCTCACTTTTGCACTTTTGCAGGAGGGCAGCACGTGGTGCTGTCCCTAGCCTGCTCAGCCTTCCGGCGTGAACCCGAGCACGACATCCCAGCGGGCGGAGAGTTCGCCGGCCTTGGAGCCCTTGAGCGGATCGAAGGCCAGCGTGACGCTCTCGCGCTGCGCGGCGTCCTTGATGCCCTTGTAGACCATGTCATCGGCGTTCATCTCGTGACCCTTGATGTAACACTGGGTGATGAGCTCCTTCTTGCCCTTGATCTTCACGGCGAGGTGGATGTGCGGGGTACGCGGCTTATAGGCCACGGGCTTGATCGTGCGGAAGACGTATTCGCCGTTCGCGCCGGTGAGGAAACGCCCGAAGCCCTGGAAATTGCCGTCCCGCTTGGCGGCGTTGCCGGTCTTGGTGTGCAGGTAAGCCCCGTTGTTATCGGCCTGCCAGATCTCGACCAAGGCGTTGCGCACCGGATCGCCATGCTCGTCGAGGATGCGACCGGACAGCCAGGCGATCTCGCCGACGGCCGGCGTGACCCCGTTGTTCACGATGATGAGGTCGTTGTCGGTATCGAGCGGCAGCTTGTCGGGGTAGAACGGTCCCTGCGTCTGCTTCGGCGTGCGCGTCAACGCTTCGGCGAACGCGCCCGGCATCGCGAACATCGCCGCGCCCAGCGCCACCTGACGCAGGAAATCACGCCGAGCGCGGAGATGCGGGGGCAGAGGGGGTAAGGACATGCCCAGATTCCTAAGCCCAAAGAGAAGAGAGAGCAAGCAGGGCCAGGGTTTGGGCCAGGGCTTGGGCTAGACGATCAATCAAAGGGAGACCGGAAACCGGAAAGGATGATGCGGTACCACTTTGCCTCAGGTGACGGGTGACAGCCACCAGGGCATCGGCGATTCAGGAGTCGGCTTTTCTGCCATCGGCCATCGGCTTCTGGTTCCGGCGGCTGACCCCCGGGCGGCCGAAGCCTGAACTCCCGACTGCCGTGGCCGTCACCCGTCACCCGAAGTTATGCCCCAGCCAATCATCCGGTCTCCGGTTTCCCTTTGAAATGAAACCTTGGTCTCGAGGTAGGGCTGACCGGCCCGGTCAGCCGCGGTTGAGCAAGCCGCTCAACCCTGCCCAAGCAACTGCCTCTCACTTTTGCACCTTTGCACAGGCCGCAGGCCGATTTGCACTTTTGCACGAGGACAGCACGCGGTGCTGCCCCTACCCCTTCCCCCACCCCTACCCCTCAGCATCTAAACCTTCCCCTCCCCTCCCTACCCCCTTTATCCTCCGCCATCGTCCATGTCGGAATCCCCCCGCGATCAGATCCTCAAGCTTCGGGCGCTCATCCAGCGCTACGAAGACAAGTATCGCAAAGAGCACGCCCCGGAGATCTCCGACTTCGAATTCGACAAGCTGGTCGACCAGCTGGCCGACCTGGAACGGGAGTTCCCGATGTTCGCCGGACCCGACCTCGGGATCGGCGACGACAAGTCCGAGGGCTTCCAGCAGGCCGACCACAAGGCGCCGATGCTGTCGCTCGACAACACTTACGACGAAGCCGACTTCCGGGCCTTCGGCGAGCGACTTTACAAGGCCCTCGGCGGCACTGGCCTCGAATTCATCGTCGAACCGAAAGTCGACGGCGTAGCGGTCTCGCTCACCTTCGAGCAGGGTAAGTTCGTGCGCGCGGTCACCCGCGGCAACGGCGCCCGGGGCGACGATGTCACGGCCAACGTCAGCCTGATCCGCGAGATCCCGCGCACGCTCAAGGGCGCGCCCGACCTCCTGGAAGTCCGCGGCGAGATCTACATGGAGCTGGCGGAGTTCCAGCGCCTGAACGCCGAGCGCGAAGCCGCCGGCGAACCGCTCTACGCCAATCCCCGCAACCTCGCGGCCGGCACGGTCAAGCTCCTCGACGGCGAGGAAGCCCGCCGCCGTCGCCTCAGCATCGTCTGCTACGGCCTCGGCGCCTGCGAGCCGGCTACGGCCTTCGCCTCGCTCAAGGAGTTCAAGACGAAGCTCAAAGACTGGGGCTTCCCCATCCGGGATGATATCGACGTCCAGCAGGGCGTGGACGCGGCCTGGAAGGCCATCCAGCAGCTCGACGTCCTCCGTCGCGACCTACCCTTCCCGACCGACGGCGCCGTGGTGAAGGTCAACCGCCTAGAAGACCAGCGCCGCGCCGGCACGACGAGCAAGTTCCCGCACTGGGCCGTGGCGTTCAAGTTCCCGCCCGACCAGGCCGAGACCATCCTCCGCAAGATCAGCATGCAGGTCGGCCGCACCGGAGCCATCACGCCGGTCGCAGAGCTCGACCCGGTCCTGCTGGCCGGCTCGACCGTCGCCCGCGCGACCCTGCACAACGCCGATGAGATCGCCCGCAAGGACATCCGCGAAGGCGACACCGTCCGCATCCAGAAGGCCGGTGAGATCATCCCGCAGGTGCTCGGCGTCGTGCTCGCGAAGCGCCCCGCCGACGCCCAGCCTTTCGATTTCGAAGCCCGCTTGAAGGAACTCGGCCTCGATGCCGCCCGCGATGGCGAAGAAGCCGCCTACAAGCTACGCGCACCCTCGCGCGACATGAAGATCCGTCGCCTCGTACACTTCGCCAGCAAGCAGTGCCTCGACATCGACGGCCTCGGCGACGCCGTGGCCGAGCAGCTCGTGGACCTGGCCCTCGTCGACGCGCCGGTAGAGGCCTTGGCCGTGACGCCCGCCCAGTGGCGCATGCTCGAAGGCTTCAAGGACAAGTCCGTCGACAACATGATGGCCGGACTGGAACAGGCCAGGCAGCGCGAACTCTGGCGCGCAATTCACGCCCTCGGCATCCCGAACGTCGGCATGCAGACCGCCAAGGACCTCGCCCGCCACTTCAAGTCCATGGACGCGCTGGAGACCGTCAAAAGGGAGCAACTCCTGACTTTCATCCGATTCAACCGCAACACCGGCGAACCCGTGTATGAGTCCGTCATCTCCGGCGTCGGCGTCGAGGTCTCCGAGTCCATCCTCTCCTTCTTCAGCGACCCCAACCATCGCGACTGGGTGGAGGCCATGCGTAAGGCCGGACTGAACCTCGTCGAGGCCGCCGCCGCGGGCTCCGTCGCAGGCGTCGCCGGCAAGACCTTCGTGCTCACCGGCACCCTGCCCACGCTCGGACGCGACGAAGCGCGCGACCTCATCGAGAAAGCCGGCGGCAAGGTCTCCGGCAGCGTCAGCAAGAAGACCGATTACGTCGTCGCCGGCGAGGAAGCCGGCTCGAAGCTCACCAAGGCCCAGGAACTCGGCGTCGCCATCCTCGACGAAGCCGGCCTGCGCGCGCTGCTCGGCGGCTGAGGCCATGGTCGCGCTGTCGTTCCCCAAGGAGATCCCGAGCTTCGGGAAGACGGCGACCTTCATCTCGCTCAACGACCTCACGCACTACGTCGTCTTCGCCGGGATCGCCTGGCTGCTCGGCTACGTGCTCTTCCGCGGCTGGTGGCACAACCGTAAGATCATCCAGGAGATGCCCAGCGGCGCGGACATGCGGCGCGAGGCGATGTGGTCGGCCCTGACGGTCGTCATCTACGGACTCGTCGGCGGCAGCACCCTCGCGCTCAAGAAGCTCGGCTGGACGCAGATCTACACCCGGGTCGACGACTTCGGCTGGGGGTGGTTCTGGGGGAGCATCGTCGTCGTGGTCTTCGTGCACGACGCATACTTCTACTGGACTCACCGGCTGATCCATCACCCGCGCCTCTTCCGCTTCTTCCACGGCGTGCACCACGAGAGCCATAATCCCAGCCCGTGGGCCGCGTATTGCTTCAGCCCCGGCGAGGCCGTCATCCAGGCCGGCATCTTCCCGCTCGTCGCCCTGACGATGCCGATCCATCCCGGCGCGTTCGGGATCTTCATGCTCTGGCAGATCACGTTCAACGTCGCCGGCCACACCGGCTACGAGTTCCACGCCAGATGGCTCATGGATTCCTGGCTCGGCAAGTTCCTGAACACCCCCACGAACCACATCCAACATCACGACAGCTTCAAAGGGAACTACGGACTCTACTTCAACTACTGGGACCGCTGGATGGGCACCAACCACCCGGACTACGAAAAGCGTTTCCGTGAAGTGACCTCGCGATGAACTATCCGAACCCTCTTCTCCCCGACGCCGCCGCGGACCTGGCCCGTAATGGTGATGCCGAAGGCCTTGGCGCCCTGCTGAAGGGCGGCCTGCAGGTCGACGCACGCGACGCCAAGGGCAACACGCTCCTGATGCTGGCCAGTTACCATGGACGGGCCGAGGTCGTGAAGTTGCTGCTGAAGTCGGGGGCCACGGTCGACCTGCGCAATGACAAGGGACAGACGCCCCTGGGCGGCGTGGCCTTCAAGGGTTACGTCGAGATCGCTACCCTGCTCCTTGATGCCGGTGCCGATCCGCTCGCCGACCAAGGCGGCTCCACGCCCGCCGATTTCGCCACCCTCGCCGGCAAGACCGAGATCCTCGCCCTCCTGCAGTCCCGTCGCGACAACGCGGCCAAACCCACCCGCTGGTTCAGTAAGTTGATCGGATGGATGAGGAGGTAGGGCTGACCGCCTCGGTCAGCCGCGGTTGAGCGAGGGCGCTCAACCCTACACTATACAGGATATGTCGTGACGCGGTCCCGACCCTACCTGGAGACATAAACAAAATAGGACAGCACGTGGTGCTGTCCCTATCCCTACCCCTAACCCTGCCCCTGCCCCTGCGAAGCTTGCTTACTTGCAGCAACCCGGCTTGCCGGCCACGAGGTCGGCGGCGCGGGCGTGGAGATCCTTCTTCGTGGCTTCATCGGTCGCGGAGGCGGCGAGGAGCTCGAGGGCCTTGAGATTATTCGCCTTCACCATGGCGTGATGCGCGGCGGAGGCGCGGCGACGGGCGAGGAAAAGCACCGAGAGGAGCAAGACCAGCTGGGCGACGAAGGACGTCAGGTGGCCGACGATGCGCTCGGCTCCGCCGGCGTTACCTGCCGTCGAGTTCTGGATGAATTCCTTACCGCCGTTCACGAGGATGAGCGTCAGGAGAATCGCGAAGGCGAAGAGCACCCGGCCCATGAGGCGGCTGCACTTGGCGGCGCGGCAGAAGACTTCGGAAGCGGAGGTCGGAGGGGTGCAGGCCATGGTGGGAACGAAAGTGCGGAACTCTGCCACACTGGCAATCCTGCATTGGATAGGGTCGGTGTAACTATTGGAGGACTGAGTCGATGACTGCATTGAGGACTGAATCGAGGGCTGAGTCGATGAGAACAAACAATCCTGCCACCTGCCACCCGGGGCCGCCACCTGCTACCCGAAACGAATCAGGCGGCATGAATCTTACCCGATACTCCTTACCCGATACTCCATACTCGATACTCCATACTCTCCGGCACTCTCCGCCCTTGCCCTCCCGCTATCCTCTGCTTCTAGTCCGGCGTGGCCACGAAACTCCTGCTCCTCGACTGTGATTCGACCCTCTCGTCCATCGAAGGAATCGACGAGCTCGGCCGCCTGCGCGGGCCGGAGACCTTCAAGGCCGTCGAAGACATGACCAATGCGGCCATGGACGGCGGCACGCCGATGGAGGCGATCTTCGCGAAACGCCTCGACATCATCAAGCCGACCAAGGCCGAACTAGAAGCGATCGGCGCCAAGTACGTCGCGACCGTCGAGCCCACCGCCAAGGCCGCGCTGGCCCAGCTCCGCGCCGCCGGCTGGAAGGTCGCCATCGTCAGCGGCGGCTTCACCCAGGCCATCCTCCCGCTCGCCAAGTTCCTCGGCATCGATCGCGTCGAAGCGGTGGTCCTTCGTTTCAACGCTGATGGCTCCTACGCAGGCTTCGACGAGACCTGCCCGACCTGCCGGTCCAAGGGCAAGAACGTCGTGGCCCGCCGCCTGCGCGCCGAACATCAAGCGACACAGGTCGTCATGGTCGGCGACGGCGCCAGCGACCTCGAAGTCAAAGGCGACGCCGACAAGGTCATCGGTTTCGGCCGCTACGCCGTCCGCGCCAAGGTGAAGGCCGGCGCGGATGCGTTCATCACGGCATTGGAGCAGCTGCCGGGCGTGGTGAGCTGAGACGCAGGCAGGAAGATACAGGTGCAAAGGTGAGACGATGCATGAGGTAGGGACGTGATCACCATCACGTCCGTTCGCCAATCAGTGTATGGATTTCATAGGACTGGCTAAGAGCCGACGATTTCACGGCCTCGGCTTCGAACGGATGCGATAATGATCGCATCCCTACCCCAAGACAAAGGCTTACACTCAAAGGGAGACCGGAGACCGGCTGATTGGCTGGGGATTTATTTTCTGGTGCCGGGTGACGGCCACGGCAGTCGGGAGTTCAGGCTCCGGCCGCTCGGGAATCAGCCGCGGGAACCAGAAGCCGATGGCTGACGGCTGATAGGCCGACTCCTGAGTCGCCGATGCCCCGGTGGCTGTCACCCGTCACCTGAAGCAACAAGGCACCGCGGCATCCTATCCGGTTTCCGGTCTCCCCCGGCTTGCTGCCTCTCCTACCCCTACCCCTGCCCCTGCCCCTTTCGCCACTTTTGCACCTTTGCACTTTTGTACCTTTGCACTCAATCTTCCCCCATGCGCTGCCTCCTCCCCCTGCTCGCTTTCGCCACGGTCTTCGCCGCCGACGCCCCTGCCCCGCTCCGCGTCTTCCTCCGTTGCGGCCCGAAGACCCATGGCCCCGGAGACCATGACCACCCGGCCTTCGCTCGCGACTGGCAGCCGCTGCTGACGAAGGCCGGCATGAAGGTCTCCGTCGGCGACGCCGACGCCAAGGGCGTGCAGACCTTCCCCTCCGATGAAGAACTCGCGCGCACCGACGTGCTCGTCATCCACCGCCAAGGCGGCGGCGACTTCAAGCCCGACGAACGCGCCCGCGTCGCGAAGTTCGCGGCCCGCGGCGGCAGTTTCGTCGTGATCCACGCCGGCGCCGTCGCCGGCAACGACGCCTCGGCCGACTTCTACAAAGACCTCGTCGGCGGTTCCTGGCGCCAGAAGGTGACCAAGTGGCGCGAAGGCCCCATGCAGCTCAAGTTCGTCGACCAGGGCCACGCCATCACGAAAGGAGTCGCCGACTTCGGGATGAAGGACGAGATCTACTACGACATGGACCTGCGGACCGACATCCACCCGCTTGCGACCGCGCCGACGCCGAAGAAGGCCGGCGACGGCTTCGAAGCGCAGACGCAGCTCTGGACCTACGAGAAGCCCGGTGCGCAGCGCGCGTTCGTCTTCATCCCAGGCCACACCTACGTGAACTTCAGCCGGCCCGACGTGAAACTCCTGCTCTTCCGCGGCATCGCGTGGGCGGGCCGTCACGCCAACCCGCAGTCCTTCGATCAGGCCGCGAGCCTGCAGATCTGCGTCTTCCCCGTGCCTCCCTCGGCCGAGCCGGCGAAGAAGTGAGCAGGAAGGGCTGGGGCTAGGGCTGGTTTAGATACAGGCGAGAAGAACCGACCCACTCTGGGACGAGCGCTGCCATCTTCTGGCTTTACCTAGCCCTAGTAAGCCTAACAACCCAGGATCTCGCGGATCTTCGCGCGGCGGTAGCGGAAGATGCCCTCGACCTTCTTCTTCACGAACGGATAGGCGACCTCGCCGAAGGGCCAGAGCGGCAGCTTGTAGAGCACCTCGTCGTCCATGCGCGTCTTCCCGCCTTCGTCCGCGAAAGTGTGCGTGTGGAACCAGACGGCGTAAGGACCTTTGAGCTGCTCATCGGCGAAGGCGTAAGGCGGTTCCCAATGCGTGATGCGCGTGCGCCAGCCGAAGGGGACGCCGTTGAGCGAGAGGCCATAGTCGATCAGCGTGCCCTGCTTCATGACGATCGGCAGGGGCGTCTTGATCCGGAAACTCAGCTCGGGAGGCGTGATCGCCTGGAGGTTCTCCGCCTTGGAGAAGAAGTCGAAGACCTTCTCGATCGGCAGCGGCAGCAGCGTGCTTTCGAAGTAACGATGCACCCCGCGGGGAAGAGAGTTCGGTTTCGCGAGATGGTCGCGGCGGTGGGCGCGGATGACGTCGCTGTAATCGGACACGGGAGGGGGGCGGTGCAAGGCAGGCTGGCGGACCCCGGGCGGGGTGTCAAGGGACGCCCCAAGGGAAAGGGCTTGCCGAGGACAGCCCACGGGTTTCCTTTGGTGGACACCCTCTACTCGATGGCCTCCCCCCATTCACGTCGCCGGACCACCGGTGCCTTCGGCAACAACAAGCCGCGCGACATCAAGCGCGACTTCACGCGACGCGAGCCCGCCCCGGTCGACCCCACCCCGCGCGAACCGAACCTCCCCGACAAGCTGATCGCTTTCGCCCAGCCGATCCTGCAACAGGCTGGCGGCAACCACACCGCGGCCAAAGGCGCCATGAACGTCGCGATCCTCATCTGGAACGCGGCCATCGAAGGCGAAGCCAAGATCGCCGAAGCCAAGACCCGCCTGGCCTCCCTTCCGGGAGCGACCGCCGAGCAGGTCGACGAACTCGTCGCCACCATGGTGGCCCGAAAAGCCGAGCTCTATCCTGAGGAGAAGATGCTCGTGACCAATTTCATCCTGAAGTTCAACCACAAGCAAGGGGCCCAGTTCCGCGTCTCGGCCGTGAACATCAACCCGGAAGGCATCAAGAAGGCGGATCTTCCGGACATGGTGAAGGTCACGGCCTGAAGTCCGTTTTTCCCGTTTGCAGTCGGCTGGCCGCAGGTCTGATTGATAGGGGCATGAACACCGTCGTCCTCCGCAACGCCGAGATCATCAACGAGGGACGTCGCTTCCACGCCGACGTCCTCATCCGTGACGGACGCATCGAGCGGATCGGCGCCGTTCCCGCGGGAACCAGAGCCGATCAGGAGTACGACCTGACGGGCAGACTCCTCGTCCCCGGCCTCATCGACGACCAGGTGCAGTTCCGCGAGCCGGGCCTCACGCACAAGGCCTGCATCGCCAGCGAGGCCCGCGCGGCCGTGGCCGGCGGCGTCACTTCGTTCATGGAGATGCCGAACACGAACCCTCCGGCGGTCACGCTGGAGGAGTTGGAGAAGAAATACGCCATCGGCGCGGCCACCTCGGTCGCCAACTACTCCTTCTTCCTGGGCACCACCAGCACTAACCTCGAGTCGATCAAGGCGGTCGACCCGCGCAAGGTCTGCGGCCTGAAGATCTTCATGGGTTCCTCGACCGGCGACATGCTCGTCGACCAGGTCGAGGTCCTTGAAAACGTCTTCCGCCACGCCCCCGCCATCATCCTGACGCACTGCGAAGACACCCCGCGCATCAAGGCCGCCGAAGCGGCCGCCAAAGCCAGGTGGGGCGAAGACGTCCCCGCCGCCGAACACCCGCGCCTGCGCGACGTCGAAGCCTGCTACGCTTCGTCCTCGCTGGCCGCCGAGCTGGCCCGCCGCCACGACGCGCGCCTGCACATCCTGCACATCACCACCGCCAAAGAGCTCTCGCTCTTCAGCGCCGCGCCGCTCAAGGGCAAGCGCCTGACCGCCGAGG
>SYID01000011.1 GCA_005798925.1 Verrucomicrobiota bacterium | reverse complement strand
GCTTAAGTTCCGCTGATGCCACCCGTTTCGTCCGCCATCACAGCGGACGGAAGTATTCGACGTAGCCGATCATCATCTCGTCCACCGTCTGGGAGCCCCATTTCACGTGCTTGGTCGGGTCGGGGTTGGCCTTGTTGCCGGCGCTGTTGTCGAAGACGGCGGTGATCTTCATCGTGCTGCCTTGCGGGATGAGCTTCGGGCTCTTGTATTCGTAGCGCAGCTGCCAGTTGAAGTCGTAGCGCGGGATGTCGAGCAGCGTCTCCGTCCTCCCGTCCGCGTAGGTCACCTCGTATCGGAAGGCGGCGCCGCGCATGTGCATGTGCGGCATGAAGCCCATCACCGGCATGTCGAACGGCACCTTTTGCGAGTGGGTCTCGACATGTCGGGCGGCGCCGGGCGGGATGGAGAGGCGGTGGTTGGCCAGCGGGGCGGTGCGGACTTCGTAGGTCGGCGGCGCCTTGGCGAAGACGAGGCCCATCTTCAGGCGTTCCTTCTTCGCCTTGCCGCTGGGGGTGTAGTGAATCTGGAAGCTTACCCTGGCTCCGGCCGGCAGCTTGCGGGCGAAGCCCTCGGGATAGACCGCGGCGCCGTTCCCGGGCACGTAAGCCGCCCAGTAGCCTTCTCGGCCTTCGTCCGCCTTGCGCACCTCGGAGTCTTTCTCGTGCACCCGGACGATCACATGGTGGACGACGTCGCGTTCGCTCGGGATTATCTCATAGGCGGACACCCAGCGGTCCTCCTTGAGCTCGGTCTGCACGACATCATGGACGTAGGGCATGAAGCCGTCTGCTTTGATGTCATGGGCTTGGCTGAGCTGCACGACCAGGTCGGGTTTGCCGATGCTCCACTCGGCGGGGTAGGCGCGCTTCGCGGGGGCGTCGGCCGCGTCGCCTAGCGGACGGTCCTTCGAGTCGATCCAGGCGAGGAGATCGGTCCTGTCCTTGGCGGAGAGGCTGCAATCATTGGCCCAAGGATTTTTCCCCGCATCCTTGTCGATGCCTGCGAACCATGGCGGCATCGTGCCCTCGGATACGACCCGTCTGATCGCCTTGGCGCGGTCTTTGACTTCGTCGATGTCATCCAGAGCGAAGGGGCCGATGCCGTCCTCACGATGGCAGCTGACGCAGTTCTGTTGGAGGATGCGGGCGACGTCGCGATGGTAGGTGATCGCCGTCGGCTTGGCTTCGGCGGACGCGGGTAGGTCCAGTTCGCATCCGGGAGCCGCGGTGGCCTGCACGGCGGGCTTTTCCCCGCGGAGCAGGGCGGCGACGGCGTCTCGGAGATAAGGATGCTTGGGCGCCTCGAGGTTGTAATTGACGCCGTATTGGTCGTCGAGGGCGCCGCGGTAGACGAGCGTGCGTGCCGGATCCAGCAGGAACACCTCCGTGGTGGTGCGGGCGCCGAGCGCCGCAGTCAGGCGCTTGTCCGTATCGTGCACGTAGGCCGCGGTGACGCCGGCGGCGGCCAGTTGGGCACGGATATCCTCGGGCTTCTCGCTGCCGAGGGCGTTGACGAGGAGCAGTCCCAGTCCCTGTTCCTTGAGTTCGGCGACCAGCTTGGTCACCGAGGGCAGGTAGCGTTTGCTGACCGGACAGGTCGCGCTCGTCATGATGATGACGAGGCCCTTGCGGTCCTTGAAAGAGCCGAGGCTGAGTTCCTTGCCGTCCAGCGTGCGGAACTTCACGTCGTCGATCATGCGACCGATGCCGACTTCGCCCGGCTTGAGGATTTCCGGTCCGCTGGTCACTTTCCGCACCTCCTCCGGCGTGACCTTGGCCCCGTTCGCGGGGGTGCGTTTGCCTCCGGCTCCGGCCCGTTCGGCGAGGAGGCGTCGCACCAAGGCCAGTTCCTGCGGACCGATCACGCCGTCGCCGTCCTGATCGACTCTGGCGAACCAGGCGGCGTCGCCGGCCTCGGCCTTGGTGATGCGGCCGTCGCCGTCCTTGTCGGCGGCCTTGACGATCGCATCCACCATCGCCGATGCGCCGGTTGATTTCGGCTCGGTCGGCGGGGCGGATGGCGCCGGCGTCGCGGCCGAACCGCTGACCTTGGCGTATTCCGCGACCGTGATCGCCCCGTCCTTGTCCAGGTCGTAGCGGGCGAAGGCCGCCTTGTTCGGCAATTCCGCCGCCGTTACCTTGCCGTCCTTGTCTCGGTCGTAGCGCTCGAAGACGCCGTCCGTGGACTGGGCTTGTGCCGCCAAGGCGAACCCTACGCAGGGGATGACGTGCCGCAGGAAATCGGGCATATGAATCTGCAACCCTTGCGGGCGGTTAAAGTTGCGGGCACCAGTACCTCTGGCGGCCTCAAGCCAGCAGGTCTTGTTCACCTTGGCGGGGTTGACCCCGGTGAGACGGGCGGGAGTAGGAGCAAGCGGAGGGTTTTCATGTCAAGGCAGGGCGAGATCGCTGCATGATAATGGCGGATTCGGACCGGACTTACCGTTCCGGACCGCTCAAGGGTTTCCCGGGCTCCAGGAAGCTGCGGACGTCGGCCACCACTTTCTCCACCACCGCCAGGTCGGCGCCCTTGCCCCAGCGGTCATCGCCGCCGCCGAAGTAGAAGCCGTGGCCGTACCCGGCATATTCAAGATATTCGGTCTTCACGCCGGCCTGCCGCATGAGGGGGAGGAAGAGCGGCTTGTTCAGCTTGCGCAGGTCATGCATGTCCCCGTGCACGATGAGCACCGGAGCCTTGATGTGCCTGAGCTTCTCCAGGGTGCGCGCCCGCAGCTCAGGCGTGAAGTACTTCTCCGGCTCGGCCATCATCGCCAGCCGCGGTCCATACTCGCCCGTGGTCAGCATCCCGGCATAGATCACCGTGGCCGGCTCGCACGCGATGATGGCGCTCACCTCGGGGTCCGCGCCCAGTTCGAGGGCGATGCTCCCCCCGCCACTGCCGCCGTAGAGGGCGATCCGTCTCGGGTCGACGCCCGGCAGGCCAGCCGTGCTTTTCAGCACGGCGCGGACGTCTTCGATCGGGCCTCGGGATTGCACGTCTTTCTCGTAGGTGCGGAAGGTCGACATGATCACGGCGTATCCTGAGCGCAGGAAGCGCGTGATCACCGGGTTGTCCGTGAGATGCAGGCGCAGGCTGGGTTCGGGGAACTCGTTCAGGCCCCCATGGATGAACAGCAAGGCCGGGAAGGGGCCGTCGCCCTTGGGTTTGCGCCACCACGCCTTCACGGCCCTTCCGTCAGTGGCGGCCGTCTGGATGACCTGAACCGGGCTGTCCGTTTCAGACACGCGGATCGCAGGCACCGTCCAGTGGAGCACCGGGGCCGCGCCGTCTCCCTCCATGCCGGCGGTACGCTTCTTTTCGGACGACTTCGCCGGACGCTCGGCTGATTTCCGGATGAAGCTTTCCGCTTCTTGGAGCGTGACCAGTCCGTCACCGTCGGCGTCGGCTGACTTGTGAAAGCCCGTTTGCCGGGCTTCAGCGGCGTCCAGCTTTCCGTCGCCGTTCTTGTCGAGTTTCCTAAATGCGTCTCCGATGGGTTCGGCCGCTGCCTGCAGGCTGAAGAGCAGGGCCAGCAGGGCCGGACGTTTTTCCAAGGCAGGCATCTATGAGGTTAACCCCGGAACCGCGAGTGCGTTTCGCCAAAAATCTTGCTCAGGCCAGCAGGGGCTTGAGGACTTTGGCGGGATTGACCCCGGTGAGGCGGACGTCGAGGCCTTGGGACCGGACGCTGAGCTTCTCGTGGTTGAGGCCCATCTGGTGCAGGAGGGTGGCGTGGATGTCGCGGACGTGGACGGGGTCCTTG
>SYID01000118.1 GCA_005798925.1 Verrucomicrobiota bacterium | reverse complement strand
GGAACTCTGCCGGCGCGTCCGCGCCAAGAGCCCAAAGGCCAAGATCTATTTCTATGAGACATGGGCCCGTCATGCCGATTATTGGAAAGCCACCAAGAAGGGGCCGGATATCGGTGCCGATCCCAAGGAGATGCAGGCCCGCCTGCGTAAGTGGTATGGCTTCGTCGCCAAGGAAAATGCCGCGACGATCGTGCCGTGCGGCGATGCCTGGGAACTTAACTACGCCGCGGCGGCGCCGGTGCGTCTGCACACGAAGGATGATTCCCACCCCGAGTTCGTCGGCACGTATCTGAACGCCCTGATCTTCTTCGGAAAAATCTACGAGGTTAAGGCGCCGGCGCCGAAGTGGAGCGGCAAGCTGGACGAAGCCCAGGCCAGGCTCATGCAGGGCTACGCCGCCCAGGTCCTGAAGTAAGGCCTTATGGCGTCAGGCCGGCGGCGCGCAGGGCGGTCGCATGGACGGCGATATCGTGGTCGGCCGACCATGCGAAGGATTGTCCCCCCGCGACCACACGGTGCAGGTCGCGGAACTCCTCGTCGTAACGTCCTTTCGGGACATCGACGGCGAAGGAGGTTTCGCCCTTCTTGAAGCGGGGTTCGGCGAACATGACCATCTTGTCGCCGACCTGGCGGCAGACCTTGGCCATGTCGCGGGGTTCGTCGAGACGCAGGATGCCTTTGCCGGATTCCAGCGGGCGGATTTCCATCGCGCCGCGGGTGCCGCGCACGGCAAGCGCCCGGTGCGGGCCACCGAACGGGTCAGCGTGGTTGCAGCGGATCGTGACCGTGGCCTTGGGGTAGCTGAGCACCGCTAGCTGGTTGTCGACGAGGATGTCCTGCGGCGCACGGGTCGCGTTGCCGAAGGCTTGGACGGAGCTGGGCGCTCCGAGTAACGTGACGACCGTGTCCACGAGGTGGCAGGCGAGTTCGTACATGCCGCCACCGGGAAGCTGGGCGAAGCGCTTCCGCGAGGCTTCGTCGAGCAACTTGCCCATCGAGGCGTCGATTTCCATGACATCGCCGAGCCAGCCTTCCTTGACGGCACGGACGAGCAACTGGATGGCCGGGTTGTAACGAAGCATGTAGCCCATCTGTACGGTGAGTCCTTGTTCGGCGGCGTAGCGGCGGAGGGCGACGAAGTCGGCGTGCTTCTCCGCTCCGGGCTTGTCGAGGTGGATGTGCTTACCGGCCTTCAACGCGGCCATGGCGGCCCGGGCGGAGTCTTCGAGGGTGGTCTCGATGACGACCACGCGGATGCTCGGGTCGGCGAGGATCTCCGCTTGCGTCAGGTATTTCAGTCCGGAGAAAGACTTCGCTTTCTGGGCTGCGGCTTGGCGGGCAGCAATCGGTTCGGCGAAGCCGACGACGTCATAGAGATCGGGCAGCGAGCGGAGGGCGTCCATCTTGCCGGCCGCATGCGCGTGCGAGGTGCCGATCTGGGCGACACGCAGGCGTGGTTTGCTTTCGGCGGCCAGCAGGCCCGCGAAGGGAGCCGAGGCCAGGCCGGCGAGGAGGGTTCGTCGGTGGATCATCGGCAAAGCCAGCCGGCGGCGGCGGTCCTGGCGTCTGCGCCGTCGCCGTGCAGGGTCGCGGAGCGGAACAGGGTCTGGTCTTTCTCGCCGGCGACCCAAAGCGGCTGCACGGAGGCGACGCAGAGCAGGCCGGGCACGTCGAGGTATTTGGCCCCGCCGGGCAGGAACATCGGATCGCGGTAATCGAGCAGCTGACCGAAGCGGAACCCGCCCGTGTCGACGGCGGCCTGGGCGAACGCCTCGCCGGCGACGGCGCGGGCGGCGGCGGCAATCGGTCCCATCCGGCCGAAGGCGGCGAGCGAGACGCGCCCGACAATCGGCTGGGTGTCGCGTTTGAGGCGCAAGTAGCGGACGATGCTGAGCACGTCATGCACGCGCTGGGCGAAGAGCGCATGGTTATACCCGAAGGTGTAGGCCGGGACCTCCCGGGGGCCGGTCACCAACCGGGTCTGCCGCAGGCTCTTCTCGGTTTGCATGAACAGGTCGGCCGTGAGCACGCCCACCCCGCGGTCGATCAGTTCCTGGAGTTCCGGGCGGATGCTGCCGTCGGCCAGGCGGGCGGCGCCTTTGCCGGCGTCGTCCAGCCAGATGACCACTTCGCCCGTCGGTTTGATCGGCTGCAGCCAATCGACCGCGATTTCCTCCCCGTAGGTCCTGTTGAAGAGCGTGCCTTGTGTGCGGAAATGAGAATCTCTCCATTGCGTCACCGCGTCGGGGAAGGTCACTTCGCCGGCCTGGGCGTAAGGCCGGCCGATGAGCGTCTCGATCGCCGGACGCAGCACCTTTTCGCGGCCTTCGTCGGTCCGAGCGAGCGCTTCCAGCTGCTGCTGGGCGTCGGTCTTGAGCCAGCGGAGCAGCCCCCGTTCGAACTCCGGGTCGGCGGCCTTCGGCGCCGGGTGGGCGTCGTCCCAGACCGTCAGCTTCTCCTTCGGCAGGGGAGGGTAGTCGCGTTCGATGATCGGGGTTTCCAGGCCCAGCTTGAAGTGCTTGTTGAGGAGGGCGTAGAAGCCCGAGCGCGTCACCGCGTTGTAGTTATGCGGGAAGTGTTCGCCCCGCTGGAGCGTGACGAAATACCTCTTTCCGTAGAGGCCATAGAGGTTCTGCAGGTCGGGAAAACCCTTGGTCGCGAGCTCCTTCGTCCAGTCGTTGGCCGTGTTCATGCCCTGCGGCTTCGGGGCGAAGAGCGCGGCGATCTCGACGTTGCCGGAGTTCACGCGGAGCAGGCTGGCGTTCTCGCAGGTGCAGCCGCCCTGCATCGCGGTGCTGACCATCACGACGGGGTAGGAGAGGGCCACGCGCGGATCGGCCGCGGCGAGGAGCATCGTCTGGGTGCCGCCGCCGCTCGAGCCCGTGACGGCGAGGCGGGCCGGATCGACGTCGGGCAGGCCGAGCACGAAGTCGACGCTGCGGACGAGGTTGAGCGTCTGCAGGCCCATCACGCTCTGGAGGTTCGCTTCCGCTTGCGGGCTGTAGAGGCCCCAGCCCTCGGTGCGGTTCATCTCCGGGCGCTGCTTGGCGAACTTGTGGATGACGTCGGGAGAGAACTGGACCGAATCGGAGTCGCTCAGCGCATCGATCTGCCAGACCGCGCAGCCCATCCGGGCCAGCTGCACGCACATCGACTGGAAGCGTGATTTGCCGCCTTCGACGAAACGTTCCTGGCCGGAGGCGATTTCCTGACGCACGTATTTTTCGGGCTGGATCAGGAAACGGGCGTCTTTCCAGTGGCCATGCGGGAAAATCACCGCCGGAACCTTGCCGGTGACGTTCTTCGGCCGATAAAGATTGCCCGTGACGAAGAAGCCCGGGGCGCTTTCGAAGTAGACCTTCTCGATCGTGTATTCGCCTTGGTCGATCTTCCCATGGATCACCGCGTTGAGCGGCGTCTTGGTCGGCATCGGCCAGAGGCCTTGCGACACCAGCAGCTGACGGCGGACGAAGTCGCGCCGCGGCTCCCATGCTTGGACGGACGCGGGAGCGGCGAAGGGGAAATAGCCGTTCAGGTCCTTCAGCGGACCGAAACGGGAATCTTCAGCCTGAGCCAGCGACAAAGTGCCGAGGGCCGCGAGGACAAGCGTGGGGAGGCGCATGGGGGCAATATGAGCCCCGCGTCGGATAATGGAAATAAAAAGGCCGACCCTGAGGTCGGCCTTCGATACGGATGATTCCGTGCTTATTCCGGCTGCTTGCGGTCGCGACGATTGTCGCCTTGCGGGCGGCTCGGCTCGCCAACCTTGCGTATCTTCTCGAAGAGCGGCGTAAGGGAAGGGTCGGCCTGACGGGCGACGTCCTCGGCGATCTCGATCGCCTTGCGCTGGGCCGCGGCGGCGGCTTCGCGGGCGGCGCGCACGGCGGGATCACCGTTGGCCTTGGCCATGGCTTCGCGGACACGACGCTGTTCGTCGGGCGAGAGGCCCGGGATCACGCCCCCACGGTCGGGGCCGGGCTCACGGACGTCGCCGCGGGGACGATCGCCCTGCGGATGGTCGGGGCCTCGCTCGCGACCAGGCTGATTGGGCTGGCCCTCGGGCCGGCGAGGTTGCTCGCCGCGGGGCTGGACCTCGGGACGACGAGGGGCTTCGCCGCGGGGCTGACCCTGCGGCTGTCGGTCAGGTTGGTCGGGTTGGCGGCGCTCCATGGCCTTCTTGATCTTTTCGAGGATCGGGGCGACGGAGGGATCGGCCTTGCGGGCGGCGTCTTCGGTGAGTTCGCGGGCCTTCTGCTGGGCATCCTGGGCGGCCTGCTGGGACTTGGCGGCCTGCTCATGGGCTTCCTTTACCGCAGGGTCCTGCTTGGCCTTCTCCATGGCCTCATGGAGGCGTTTCTGTTCCTCGGGGCTAAGTGGGACCGGCTGGCGGGGCGAGGGACGGCCTTCCTGTCCCGGGCCTTGGGGTCGGGAGGGCGGACGGGGGCCTTCTTCGGCGGCGAAGCCGAGGGTGGCGGCGAGGAGGAGCAGGGGTAGATGCTTCATAGTATCGATATAACAGCGGGGTGGGGGAGAAGTTTTGTCTACCTAAAGTGCTCCTTCGGACTTGGCAACCTTCGGGCCATAGCCTGTCCTGTGTCCATGGTACCCCGCCTCGTATTCCTCGTGCTTTGCTGCTCCGCGCTCGTTACGGCCGGGGAGCTCAAGCTGAACCGTCTCTTTTCCGACCACGCCGTGCTCCAGGCTGGCGAGTCCGCCGTCTATGGCAAGGCCCGACCCGGCGCCAAGGTGTCCGTCGCCCTCGGCGAAGCCAAGGCCGAGGCTGTCGCGGGCGCCGATGGCGTCTTCCGCACCACGCTCAAGGGCCTCAAGGCGACCGAGCAGGGCGCCGACCTCGTCATCGACGCCGGCGATGAGAAGTTCGTGGCCAAGGATGTCATCGTCGGCGAAGTCTGGGTCGGCTCCGGTCAGTCCAACATGGATTGGACCGTGAGCGCTACGCACGCCCTCGCTGACGCGGTCAGCCGTCCGGCCGATGCCGGCATCCGCATGTTCACCGTCGCGCGTATTCCCTCCGCCGAACCGGTCGAGGACATCAAGGGCGGCGCCTGGGTGCTCGCCGATCCGAAGACCGTGCCGGGCTTCTCCGCCACCGCTTTCTACTTCGGCCGCGAACTCCGGGCCAACCTCAGGCAGCCTGTCGGCCTCATCGTCTCTTCCATCGGCGGCACGCGCGCCGAGGCCTGGGGACCTAAGGGCATGTATGCCGACGTGCCTGAAGCCAAGGACTTCGACGCCAAGGAGGCCGCCGGCATGAAGGTCCGCGCGGAGAACCTCAAGAAGCTGCAGGCCCGCATCGCCGTCGAGAAGGACCCGAAGGTCCTCGCCAAGCTCAAGCAGGACGCCGCCCGCCTGGGGCCGGTCTGGAGCAACGGCCCGCATATGAACTGGAACGGGATGGTCCACCCGTGGATCGGCCATAGTTTCCGTGGCGTCATCTGGTATCAGGGCGAATCCAACGCCGGTCAACCTGAGGCCTACAAGTGGGTCCTCGGTTCCGTGATCAAGTCCTGGCACAAGGCCTGGGGCGAAGAATTCCCGTTCATCATCGTGCAACTGCCTCGTTACATGGCCCGTAAGCCCGAGCTCGCCGTGGAGGTCGAAGCCACCTGGCCGCGCCTCCGCGAATCCATGGAGTGGATCGCCGACAACGTCCCGGGCGCGATGATGTCCGTGAACATCGACCTCGGCGAAGAGAAGGATATCCATCCGAAGGACAAGCTCCCCGTCGGCGAGCGCCTCGCCTTCGTCGCCCTCCAACGCGTCTACCAGGCCCGCCCGGTCGGCGAAGCCCCGCGCGTCAAGAAAGCCGAGCGTCAGGGCGACGCCTTCGTGCTCACCTACGACCGCCCGGTCGTCCTCAGGAACGACGGCAAGGGTTTCGCTTTGCTCGGCGCCGACGACAAGTGGGCCTTCGCCCAAGCCAAGGCCGACGGCACCACCGTGACCGTCACCGGCGTCAAAGCCCCGAAGGAAGTCCGTTACGCCTGGGCCAACTTCCCGGAAGTCAGCGTCACCTCCGCCGGCGCCGACGCGCTTCCGGCCGGTCCTTATCGTTCCAGCAAGTAAGCCGGACGATGCGCCTGATCCGTAGTCTGCTTTGGGTCGTCCTCGCGGCCGTCGGGCTGTCGGCGCAGGAGACGTCGTCCAAGGGGCTCAAGGTGCTCACGGCGGGCCATAGCTTCCATGTCTGGATGCCGCCGCTGGTCGCGGAGATGGCCAAGTCCGCCGGCATCCAAGGCCATGAGCAGCTGGCGATCTCTTCCATCGGCGGTTCGAAGGTGATCCAGCACTGGGACCTGCCGCCGGAGAAGAACAAGGCCAAGCCGGTGCTGGTCGCCGGTCAGGCCGAACTCTTCACCATGGCGCCGACCTTCCTGCCGGACCCCGGCATCGAGAACTTCGTCAAGCTGGGCCTGGAGCATAATTCGCGGCTCCGTTTCACGCTGCAGCAGAACTGGGTGCCTTATGAAGATCCCGCCATCTGGCTGAGCCGGACCAAGCCCAAGTCGGTCGATCGCGACGGCAAGACCGTCGCGCAATTGCGCGCGATCCACGACCCTTATTTCCAGATGATCGAGGGGCATGTGAAGGAACTCAACGGGCGCATCCCGGGCGCACGCATCGCCGTCGTGCCCTGCGGCGAAGCGGTGCTGGCCTTGCGCGCCAAGGTCATCGCTGGCGAAGCGCCGGGCTTGAGCCGACAGAGCGAACTCTTCACCGACGTGCTCGGGCATCCCGGACCGCAGATCCGGGCGCTGACGGCCTACTGTCACTTCGCGGTCATGTATCGTCGTGATCCGACCGGCCTGCCGGTCGTCAGCCCGCTGGCGAAACTGCCTCGGGCCGAAGCCATGAACCGTCTCCTGCAGTCTATCGCTTGGAACACGGTGACGGATTATCCCCTGAGCGGCGTGACCCGCTGAAGGCGGCTGTCGGAAAGTCGGCAAAAACACGCCGCGCTCTCAGTCGGCTTGCCATGATGAATGCGCGCCGGAAAATCCGTCGCCAAGATGCCGCGCGCCGTCTGTGTCACCCATGTCCCGCACGAAGGGCCGGGTTTGCTGGGCGAGGTCCTCGCCGCGGCCGGTTACGGGCTCGAGTCCCGGGAGGTCTTCCGGGGTGAGACGGTGCCCTTCGACCTAGGTCCGTCGGACGTGCTTGTGGTGATGGGCGGACCGATGGGCGTGGCGGACCTGGGTGATCCGACGATGCCTTGGTTGGCGGAGGAGGTGTCGCTCCTGCGCGAACGCCTTGCGCGAGGTTGGCCGAACCTCGGCGTCTGCCTGGGCATGCAGCTCATGGCCCATGCCGCTGGCGCGAAGGTGGCGCCGATGAAGGATACGGCGGGAGCTCGGGTCCGCGAGGTGGGCTGGGGGCGGCTGGATTTCCACGGGACGGACGCGATCACGCGAGGTCTGCCCGCGACCATCGAGGTCCTGCATTGGCATGGCGACGCTTGTGAGCTGCCGCAGGGCGGCACCTTGCTCGCTTCCACGAAGCTCTGTCCGGTGCAGATGTTCCGCTTGGGGCGCTCGGTCGGCATGCAGTTTCATCCGGAAGTCGACGGTCCGATGGCCGTGCTCTGGGCGGAAGAGGATGCGGATTTCGTGCGCGGCGCCAATGGTCCTGGAGGCGTCGCCGCCTTGCAGGCCGGCTCAGCCTTGGCCGCCGCGCGGAGCCTGGCGCATCGTCGTCGGCTGCTGGCGCAGGTCATCGAAGCAGTGACGGCTTGAAGGCCGGCGGAAGGTTGGTTGCATCGGGTCACGCCCCGTCATGAAGCCCTTGCTCGCCCTGCTGAGTCTCACCTGTGCCTTGGTCGCCGCCGAGCCGCCGAAGGGCGAGCCCACGAACGCGAAGGAAGCCGCCGCGCAGGCGGCCGCCAAGAAGGCCGCGCAGGACAAGGTCGTCGACGAGAAGTATCAGACGTGGGTGGCGACGCTTCCGCCGCAGGCGCAGGCGTGGGAGAAAGTCCTGCAGTCTCAGCTCGGAAATTTCTACCTCCCTCTGCACAAGCGTGACAAGGTCGCCGGCAAGTCCAACGCCTGGGATTTCGTGCAGGATGATCCGAAGCTGCCGCGGGTGCTGCTCATCGGTGACTCGGTCTCACGCGGCTACACCCAACCGACGCGCGTGGCTCTCGCCGGCAAGGCCAACGTCCATCGCGCTCCGGCCAACTGCGGTCCGACCGCTTCCGGTCTCAAGCACCTCGATGTCTGGCTGGGCGAAGGGAAGTGGGACGTCATCCACTTCAATTTCGGCATCCATGACCGCGCCACACCCGCGGCCGACTACGTGAAGCGGCTCGAGGAGATCGTCGTCCGACTCGAGAAGACCGGGGCCAAGCTCATCTGGGCGAGCACCACACCCATCCCGGACAACCCTGCGCAGAAGCAGACCGCGCAGTCGGTCGTGGAGAAGAACGCCCTGGCCGCCGAAATCATGAAGAGGCATGGCATCCCGACCGACGACTTGTTCGGCGCGATGACGCCCCGGTTGAAGGAGTTCCAGCCCCCGCTCGACGTCCATTATACCGGCGCCGGCTATGATTTCCTGGGCGCCAAGGTCGGCGAATCGGTCCTGGCCCGTCTCAAGTGAGCTGACGCTCAGTTGTGCAGCGGTGAGGCCTTCTGACCGAGCGCGAGTTGGAACTGGCTCAGGCAGCGGCGTTCGGGCGAGCTATCG
>SYID01000117.1 GCA_005798925.1 Verrucomicrobiota bacterium | reverse complement strand
GGCGAGAGGGTGTGATGGGAAGACGTGCGGGATATGCAGAAGGCTGAATAGAGGGCTGAATTGATCGCTGAATGGAGGGCTGAGTGGAGGACTGAATAGATTAAGATACAATCATGAGGCCAAGTGGATCGCATCCATTCAGTCCTCCATACAGTCCTCCACGCTGCCCTCAACTCGGTCCTCAATTCTGACCTTTTACTTCACCAACGCTTCATGCTTCCCCCTGAACTCGTCGCTCCAGGCGGCGGGCTGGTGGGTCGTGCCGTCCATGCGGCAGACGGTGCGGGAAGCCTTGGCGTGCAGGACGGAGAAGTCGGCGCTGCGGAACTCGAAGTCGACCGTGAGTCCGGCGGCGCGGACCTTGCGGACGGTCAGGATGAGCTTCACGTCGCATTCCGGGCGGATCGGCGCGAGGTAGTGCAGGTCGATGTCGCGGACGACCACGTAGACGTCGGGGGCGATCGCCGGATCGAGCGTATCCTTGCCCATCATCGCCACGAACATCGTCTTCTGGGCGCGCTCCATGAGCAGCACGTAATGGGAGTGGTGCAGGATGCCGAGGCCGTCGGTCTGGTCGAACCATGTCTTCATCGTGACGATGAAGGTCTGGTCAGGCTGGAGTCCGTCGGCGGGCATGGGGAGAGGGATGCGGCGAAAGCCGCCCGGGGCAAGCGAACCCTCTATTTCCTCCGCAGGGTCGCGGCGAGGCGGTCGAGTTCGGCCCACGTCTCGACGGCGGGCTTGAGGCCGAGGTCGCGACGGGCGGCGGAGACGTCGTACCAGTGGTCCTTGGCGAGCTCGACGGCGACGAAGCGGGTCATGGGCGGTTCGCCCTTGAGCCGGAACAGCGTCCAGACGCCTTCGAGCAGCGCGCCGAGCCGGTAGGCCGCGCGTTGGCTGATCCGGCGCGTGACGGGCTTTTCGCCGGCGCCGACGAGCAGGCGGTGGATGAACTCCCAGAGCTTCACGGGTTCGCCCTGCGAGAGGAAGTAGGCCTTGCCGTTGGCGCGGCCGGCGAGGAGCGCGTCGAGGGCGCCGAGGTGCGCGTCGGCGGCGGTGTCGACGTGCGTGACGTCGACCTGGTTCTGGCCGTCGCCGACGATGCGGAGCTTGCCCGCGCGGGCGCGGGCGAGGATCCGCGGGAAGATGTGGGGGTCGCCCGGACCCCAGATCAGGTGCGGTCGGAGCGCGCAGACCTTGAGCCGCTCCGAAGCGGCCTTGAGCGCGACCTGCTCGGCGACGGCCTTCGTCTCCGCGTAGGCGCAGAGCCAATTGCCGCCGTAAGGCAGGGATTCGTCGGCGCCGCGGAAGGCTTCGCCGTTGAAGACGACGCTCGGGGTGCTCGTGTGCACGAGGGCGCGGACGCCGTGGGCTTGGCAGGCCTCCACGACGTTCGAAGTGCCGCCGATGTTGATGCGCAGGTATTCTTCCCAAGGCCCCCAGACGCCGGCTTTGGCGGCCACGTGGAAGACGTAGTCACAGCCCTTGACCGCGGCAGCGACCGTCGCGCGGTCGCCGATGTCGCCGCGGACGAATTCGATCCGGTCGGCGAGTTCGCCGGTCGGCGGCGTGCGGCCGAGGATGCGGACGCGGTAGCCGCGGGCGAGGCAGCGTCGCACGACCGCCTGGCCGAGGAAGCCGGCGCCACCGGTGACAAGGACGAGAGGGGTGTTCATCGGGCGAGTCGCCGGGTCCATTCCTTGGCCAGCTGGAGACGGTGGATCTTGGCGTTATGTCGGACGTCGACGGGCAGGGCGCGCTGGAAGACGATGTGCCGCACGCGGTCGGCCAGCGGGCAGGTCTCCGCGATGTCGCGCAGTTCGGCGATGAAGCGGGCGCGGGCGATTTCATCCTCGGGGAAATGGCCGGCGCGGGGTTCGACCACCAGCGCAGGAATCTGCTGGGGTGCTTCGCCGAGGCCGATCAGCGCGCAACGGAAGACCTGCGGGTGCTGGCGGAACGCCGGCTCGAGGGATTCCGTAGGCAGGTCGCCGGCAGCGGTGCGCACCTTTTCCACGCGTCGTCCCAAGAAGGACAGCCGGCCTTCCGCGTCGAGCGAACCCAGGTCGCCCATGCGGTGCCAGACGCGGGCGCCGTCGGCGATCTTCGCCGCGCGGGTGGCTTCGGGCAGGCCGTCGTATTCGCGGGTCACGCTCGGGCCTGTCGCGATGATCTCGCCGATCTCGCCCGGGGCGCAGGGGGTCGCTTCCGCCAACGTGGCGATCGGGCCGTCCGTTTCGCGGATCACGCGGATCTCGACGCCGCTGACCGGCCGGCCGACGCAGGTGCCGAGTCCGCGGAGGGCGCGCTGACGGGCTTCGCCCAGGAGTTCGGCGGCCGCGATGGTCGTGACGGGCAGGCATTCCGTCGCGCCGTAAGGCGTGTGGGTCTCGCAGTGCGGCGCGATGACACGCAACTTGGCGACAAGTTCGCCCGAGACCGGCGCGCCGGCGATGAGCAGGCGGCGCAGGTCGGGCAGCTTCAGGCCGCGCGCTTCGCAATGGTCGGCGACCTTGCCCCAGATGGCGGGCGAGCCGAAGGAGCAGGTGACTTTCTCCGCGATCAGCGCCGCCACGAGCGGGGCGGGGTCGGCGGCGAGCGGCCTCGACGGGTCGAGCAGCGGCGTGACCGTCGTGGTGCCGAGGGCCGGGTTGAAGAGCGCGAACAGCGGCAGCATCGCCATGTCCGTCTCGCCGGGCCGGATCTCGTACGTCCGGCGCACCAGTTCGATCTGCGCGTCGAACATCCCGTGCGTGTAGCAGACTCCTTTGGGCGCGCCGGTCGACCCCGACGTGAACAGGACCGCGGCGGGCGTGTCGGGGCCGACCGTGGCCAGCGGACGAGGCGTTGCCGAGACTGCGGCGAGGGTCTGGCGCCAGGCGGAGCCGCCGACGGTCACGCGGGTGCGGAGGGTGCCGAAAGCCGCGAACGGCAGGCGGCTGAGCAGGGAGGCCGTGCGGACGCCGACGAGCGCGGTCGGACGGGAGCGGCGGACGCAGTCCAGGAACGACCGCCAACCCATGCCGGGGTCGATCGCGACCGGGACGGCGCCGAGCTTGAGCAAGGCGAACATCCCCACGATCAGGTCGTGGCCGGGGCGCACCGCCAGGAGCGCCCGCGTGCCTGCCGTGATGCCGGCCTGCGCAAAGGCGCCGGCCGCCGCATCGCTCTCCTGGTCGAGTTCGCGGAAGGTGCGGACTTCGTGGCGGACCTCTCCCGGCGCACGCACGGACAGCGGGGATTTCGTGGCCAAGCCGTCCGGGCGCTCGGCAGCCGCGATCCGAAGATGGCGGGCGACATTGCTTCCGGTGACGTTCATGGCCTGCAAACGAAGAAGCCCCGAAACCGGGGCTTCTGCAAGGGCTAGTTGCCGGCTCAGTAGTCGGTCAGGGTCACCGCGCCCCAGAAGAGCGTGACGCGGTCGCCGGACGTGAGTCGGTGGCCGTACATCTCCCTCATGTTCATGCCGACGGTGGCCTTGTCGGAAGGGGCGTAGGAACCTGCTTCCACTTTCACCAAGCCGAGGAAGTTGTGCCTGGGTTCCATGGAGACATTACGACCGTGATGAGGGGTGTCGTAGTTCGTGCAACCGACCATGGCGGCGGAAGCGATCAAGGTAGCAAGGGCGAGCTGCTTCATAATGGGGTGGATTTCGATGATTGGACGGGGCTGGGAGGCTGACAAGTCATAATCATTCACGACGCCGCCCAATTTCTCCATAAAAACACCAATTCCGGCCCGCGGAAGAACCAGATCGCCCCGGCGACCGCCATGCTGGGGACGAACGGCACCACCCCGGCGTACTCCTCGCCTTTGAGTTTGGCTTGGACCAGTCCGGGCAGGGCCGTGATCACGCCGACGACCGAACCGCCGAAGAGGCAGAACACCGCGCCCTCCCAGCCGCAGAACGCTCCGACGCCGGCGCAAAGGATGATGTCGGCTTCGCCCATCGCCTCGCGTCCGGCCAGCACGGAGCCGATCGTCCGGATCCACCAGACCAAGGCCGTCCCGACGGCGACCCCGACCAGCGCGTCGATGAGCGCCCGGAAACGGTTCACGGCTTCGATCGCATGGGCGGTCTCGCCATGGAGCGAGGGCGCGAGCATCGCGGCGACCAGGCCGGCGCCGACGAGGGCGAAGTTCGGCGCATCCGGGACCATCATGTCATCGAGGTCGCAGCCGGCGAGGACCACGAGCAGCGGGAGATAGACGCAGGCGACCGCGGCCTTGGCCGGCGGCAGGAGGGTCCACGCGGCGACGAAGAGCAGCGCGGTGATCAGTTCGACGAGCGGATAGCGGACGGAGATCGACGCGCCGCAGCAGCGCGCTCGGCCGCGAAGGACGATCCAGCCGAACAGCGGGATGTTGTACCAGAACGGAATCGGCCGGCCGCAGGCGCAGCGCGAAGCCGGCGCGACGACCGACTCGCCCTTCGGCAGCCGGTGGATGCAGACGTTCAGGAAGCTGCCTACGCAGGCGCCGAAGGCGCCGGCGGTCAGCGCGGCGAACCCGGGGTGCAATTGGGCGAAGTTCCGGAGGTCGGCGAGCGTCATGGGCGGGGGGCGGATTCGCCGAGCGCGGCGCGCATCGGGGCGTCGGGGGGCAGCATGCCGTTCCAGAGCCGGAAGGCGAGCGCTCCCTGCCAGCGGAGCATCGGACGGCCGTCGCAGCCCGCCACGCCGCGTTCGCGGGCGTCCCTGAGCAGGCGGGAGGGTTCGGCGCCGTAGGTCGTGTCGAAGACGAACTGGCCGGCGGCGAGGAGTTCGGCCGGGAAGGCCGAGGCGTCCGTCGGCTTCAGTCCGAGCGTCGTGCAGTTGACGACCACCGCGTCGGGCGAAGCCTTGATCTCAGCCAGGCCGGCCGAGCGCACGCGCGGGTCGGCCAGCGTGGCAGCCAGGTCGGCCGCCTTGGCGACGTCGCGATTATGCAGGCTGAGCGAAGCGCAGCCGTCGTCGAGGCAGGCGGCGGCGACAGCGCGGGCGGCGCCGCCGGAGCCGAGCAGGATCACCGGCCGGCCCTGGGTCGTGCCGCCGGTGCGTTCGCGCAGCGCTTCGAGGAAGCCTTGTCCGTCGGTGGTGTGGCCGGCCCAGCCGGCCGGCGTGCGCACGAGCGTGTTCACGGATTCGGCCCGGCGGGCCTCGGGCGAGAGCGTCTCGACGAGCGTGAGCGCCCGGATCTTGTGCGGGACGGTGAGGTTCACGCCGGCGAAGCCTTTGGCGTGCAGGGTCGCCAAGGCGTCGGGCAGCTCCTCGGCCACGATATGCAGGCGGTGATAGCGCACGCCGGCGAGGCGCGGGTGCGCGCGGGCGAGCAGCGCGAGCGCGGCGTTGTGCATCGCGGGGCTGAGCGAATGCGCGATGGGATCGCCGAGCACGCCGAGCTGCCCGGGCGCGAAAGCGGCCGTCCGCAAGGCGGCCAGCGTCAGGGTGTCAGGCGCGCTCATCGGTCTGCTCCAGGGCGTGGACGAAGGTCAGGAAGAGGCGGCTGCTGCGGTCGTCGCCCTGCGCTTCGAATTGCGAGACGAGGTTGCGGCAGCACCGCGCGAGCGTCTGGCGCGGGGTGACGGGAAGCAGGAAAGCCTCGTCGGCCGGCAGGTGGTTTTCAAGCAGCAGGAGCTGGACTTCCGCGCGGGTCCGGAAGGCGCCGCCTTCGTAGCAGTCGATGTACAGCGGCTCGCGGCCGCGGAAGACGCCGACCATGAAGCGGCCGGGCAGGCCGACGGGTTCGACGGGCAGTCCGAGCCTGCGGGCGACGAGCAGGAAGATCAGGCAAAGCGAGATCGGGATGCCGCGGCGGGAGCGGATGACCTGGGAGAGCAGGGAGGACGCGGGGACGGCGAAGCTCTCCTGGGCCCCGCGGTAGCCTTCTTCGCCGAAGATCACGCGGCACAGCAGGCGGCATTTGCCGCGGACGTCGAGCGGCTCGGCGATGAGCTCGCGGGTGCGTTCGGCCAGGCGGTCGAGTTCGGTGGAATAGGCGTCGTCCGCCAGCGTCGGCTCCGTGGCGCGCTCAAGCAGCAGGCAGGCCTCCTCGAGGTCGCACCGGGCATCCCTTGCGAGCGCCAGGAACGCATGGGCGGCGGCCTCCGGCGTGCGCAGGTCGGCGAGCAGGGCCCGGGCGTGCGCGGCCAAGGCTTCGTCCTTCGTCAGGCTTTCAAGCCAGAGCACGCCCGGCAGGCCGGCGGCCTTCAGTCTGGTGAGCACGGCTTGGCGGACGACCGGGGAGGGGTCGTCAAGGAGGCGCTCCAGGGTCGCCAGCTCCGCGTCGTGCGTCATGGTGGTTTTCTACCTTCGGCTCCATGCTTTGGGCAACAAGGGAGTCCGTCCGCCGAGGTCTTTTCTCGGTTGACGGACCCCGCGTCAGGCCAGCGACAACTCGTCGCCCGGGGGGACGCAATGTCGCTCGGCTGTCTCTCCGGATCCTCGGTACGGGCCCTTTTCGGCCTTTTAGTCGCGCCGGCGATTTGGAACGGACGGTGCATATCCGATGGCATGTCCACTCCTTACGGCAACCTGACCGAAAAGACCTCCGAAGCCCTCCAGCAGGCGCTGAGCGAGGCGATGCAGCGTCGCAACCCGGCGCTCGAACCTGCGCACCTCCTGCACGGCCTGCTCACGCAGGAAGGCGGCGTGACCTCCTCGCTTTTCCGCCGCGTGGGCAAGGACGAGGCCGCCCTCGCCACCGCCGTCGCCGGCCAGCTCGCCCGCCTGCCGAAACTCGCGCAAGCCGCGGGCCAGCCCGGGCTTTCTTCCGAGACCCATGCGCTCCTGCTCAAGGCCAAGGACGAAGCCGAGGCGATGAAGGACGACTTCGTGTCCGCCGAGCACGTGCTGCTCGCCCTCGCCGAGTCGCCCTCGCTCCGTCCGGCGTTCGCCGCGGTCGGGTTCGAGCGTAAGGCGATCCTCGCCGCGCTCCAGGCCGTGCGCGGTTCCCAACGCGTGACCTCGGCCAATCCGGAGGCCACCTACGAGGCCCTCGCCAAGTACGGCCAGGATCTCACGGCCCGCGCCCGCACGGGCAAGATGGACCCCGTCATCGGCCGCGACGAGGAGATCCGGCGCGTCATCCGCATCCTTTCCCGCCGCACCAAGAACAACCCCGTG
>SYID01000116.1 GCA_005798925.1 Verrucomicrobiota bacterium | reverse complement strand
CTCTGGGGCGCGGGCTTCCTGCCTTCCGAACACCAAGGCGTGCAGTTCAAGGCCGGCAAGGAGCCGGTGCTCTTCCTGACGAATCCCGAAGGCGTCTCGCCCCATGCCCGCCGCGGGATGCTCGACGCGCTCGGCAAGCTCAACGCCGACCAACGCGCCGCGGAACTCGACCCGGAAGTCGATGCGCGCCTGGCGCAGGCCGAGATGGCCTACCGCATGCAGACGAGCGTGCCGGAGGTCGCCGATCTTTCGAAGGAATCGCCCGCCACCCTCGCGATGTACGGGGACAGCGTGAAGACGCCTGGTTCCTTCGCCGCGAATTGCCTGCAGGCCCGCCGGCTCATCGAGAAGGGCGTGCGGTTCGTCCAGCTTTTCCACCAGGGCTGGGACCAGCATGGCGGCCTGCCCGGAGGCATCAAGCGCCAGTGCAAACAGACCGACCAGGCTTCGGCGGCCCTCATCAAGGACCTGAAACAGCGCGGACTGCTCGAAGATACGCTTGTGATCTGGGGCGGGGAGTTCGGCCGCACGGCCTACAGCCAAGGCAAGATCACCAAGGACTCTTACGGCCGCGACCATCATCCCCGCTGCTTCAGCCTCTGGATGGCCGGCGGCGGCGTCAAAGGCGGCCATGTCCACGGCCAGACGGACGAATTCGGCTACAACATCGTCAAGGACCCGGTCCACGTCCATGACCTGCACGCGACGATGCAGCACCTCCTCGGCGTCGATCACGAGCGTCAGACCTTCAAGTTCCAAGGCCGTTATTACCGTCTGACGGACGTCGCTGGCCACGTGGTCAAAGCCGTGATTGCCTAACGGTCCCGGCGACTTCACAAGTGTCGGGGTGTCCACCGCCACGCCGGCTCCCGCTTCCGCCATCGCCTCCCGGTCCTTCCGGCTGTATCTCGCGTCGATCGTCCTCGGCACGCTGGCCATCCAGATCCAGAACGTCGCCGTCGCCTGGCAGGTGTTCCGGCTGACCAAGGACGATGGCGACAACGCGGCCTTGGCGCTCGGCGCGATCGGCTTGGCCGAAGTCATCCCGTTCGTCGGCGCGGTCCTCTTCGCCGGCCATGTGGCCGATACGAACAACCGCCGCCGGATCGCCATCGGCGCGCTGTCCGCGATGTTCGGTCTCGGTCTGCTCCTTTTCATCCCCGAATTCCTGACCGCCCGGTGGGCCCAGCTGACGGTCATCTACGGCGTCATCGTCTTCGGCGGCCTCGCCCGTAGTTTCCTCACGACCGCCCGGCAGGCGCTGATCGCGGAGATCCTCCCGCGCGACCTCATCCCCGGCGGCGTGCGCTGGCGCAATACGCTCTTCGAACTCGCCTGCGTGCTCGGCCCAGGTCTGGCAGGCCTGATGGTCTGGCTCGGCGAAAAGAACGGCCTGGCCCACGCGGAGAACGTCGCCTATGCGGCCATGTCGCTCTGCTTCGCGACCTCGCTGGGCCTGACCATGGCCCTCCGACCGACGCAGTCCCTGCAGTCCCGCCGCCCCGAGCCGATCTTCACGAGCCTGCGGCAAGGAATCGATTTCATGCTGAGCCAGCGCGTGATGCTCGGTGCCTTCACCATGGATCTATTCGCCGTCCTGCTCGGCGGCGCGGTCGCCCTGCTGCCGATCTTCGCCGACATGCTGCAGGTCGGCGCCTTCGGTTTCGGCCTCCTGCGCGCGGCGTCTTCGATCGGCGCGGTGCTGATGTCGCTTTACCTCATCGTGCGACCGCCGCTGGCCCATGCCGGCCCGACCCTTTACGGTTCGTTCGCCGTCTTCGGCCTCAGCACCATCGGGTTCGCGCTTTCGATCACGTTGGCGGACGCCCTCGGCTTCGGCTTGTCGGCCGCCTTCGTCTTCTCGATCCTCTTCCTCCTGTTCGCCGGCGCCGCCGATGCGGTGAACGTGATCATCCGTCAGACGATCCTGCAGACGTCGGTGCCGCCGGAGATGATGGGGCGGGTCTCCGCCGTGACCGCGGTCTTCATCGGTTGTTCCAACGAACTGGGCATGGCCGAGTCCGGTCTGGCCGCCCGCCTCATGGGTACGGTGAATTCGGTCGTCTTCGGGGGCCTGGCGACCTTCGGCGTGATGGGCCTGACCCACTGGCGCTTCCCGGAGCTTTGGCGGCTCCGCCGAGTCGGCCACGAGCCCGCCCGCTGACCCGCTTGGGCTTGCGGCGCCCCCCGCAGGTGTCTCATATCGGGGCACCCCCATGAAGCTCCTCCGCCTGCTCCCCTGCCTGCTGGCCGTCAGCCTGTTCGGCGCCGACCCCAAGAAGCCCGACTACGACGCCCAATACGTCCTCGGCCCCGACTCCCAGGAGCAGGCCGGCGTGCCCAAGGGCGTCGTGACCGAATACGAGATGAAGGATTCGAAGACCTTCCCGGGTTATGGTCGGAAATGGTCGCTCTACGTGCCGGCGCAGTACCAGCCCGGCCAGGAAGCCGCGCTGATGGTGTTCCAGGACGGACCCGGCTATACCACCCGTAACGGCGCGTGGCGCGTGCCGGTGGTCTTCGACAACCTGATCGCCCAGAAGAAGATGCCGGTGACGATCGCCCTGTTCATCGCCCCGGGCTTCGTGCCCGATCCGAAGAACCCCAACGGCAAGGACAAGAAGGGCCGGCCTCTCGGCAAGTCGAACCGTTCCTTCGAATATGACAGCGTCACCGACCTCTATGTGAGGTTCCTGCTCGAAGAGATGATCCCGCTCGCGGAATCCAAAGGCGTGAAGTTCTCCAAGGATCCGGCCCGTCGCGCCATCGCCGGCTCTTCCTCCGGCGGCATCTGCGCCTTCAACGCCGCCTGGCATCGCCCTGACGCCTTCAGCAAGGTCTTCACGACCATCGGCAGCTTCACCAAGATCCGCGCCAACCTCAGCGGCGGCAAGGAGACCGGCGGAGACGTCTATCCGGAATGGGTCCGCACGAATCCTCGCAAGGACATCCGCGTCTACCAGCAGGAAGGCGCCAACGACCTG
>SYID01000115.1 GCA_005798925.1 Verrucomicrobiota bacterium | reverse complement strand
CTGGCGGCCGAAGCCCTTGACCTCGGTTACGGTCATGCCCTCGATGCCGATTTCGGCGAGAGCGTCCTTAACTTCTTCGAGTTTGAAGGGCTTGATGATGGCGACGACGAGCTTCATGGTGGTGTGTTAGGTTGGGTTAGGCGTTCGGTTGAGCAAGTCCACTTATGCACCCCCCGTGCCAAGTCATCGGAACAGGGGGCAGGACTTAGGATTGAGCAATTTTAAGCAAGGCTTCGGCTGTTGCCGACAGTTTTTCGGCAGATTTGAGGCCGGGAGCCAGTTCGATGCCGCTATTGAGGTCTAAAAAGTCCGCTCCAGAGGCCAAGGCGGCCGCGACATTGTCGGAGGCTAGTCCGCCGGCGAGGATCCAAGTCACCCCGGGGTGGGCTTGGCGGAGCTGTCGGAAGCGTTCCCAGTCAGCCCGCTTGCCGGTGCCGCCAAAGGCGTCCTTGGCATGGGCGTCGTGGACGAACCCGACGGCCAGAGGAATCAGGTCCGCGGGCCATGCGGCGCCGTCGGCGAGCTTGGGAGCGAGCCAGAGACGTGCGGGGCCCACGGCCGCGGAGAGAGCCTTGGGATCGCACTCTGCTTTGGACGGATCGAAGTGGGCCTGCACGAGGGCGAAGCCCTCGGCCAGCAACGCTTTCGCTTCGGCGACGGAAGGATTGACCGTCACGGCGACGCGCTTGGCCGCCGGGATCTCCCGGAGCAGGTTAGCGCGCGCGGCGGCGGGCACGCAACGGGGAGAACCCGGCCAGCAGTTCACGCCGAGGAAGTCGGCCCCTTGGGCGAGGGCCGTGGCGGCGTCGGCGGCGCGGGTGATCCCGCAGACCTTGATGCGCGCCTTGCCGATCATGCGAGCGCGGCGACCACGGCGTCGCGGATGGCTTTGGCGGTCGGCGCGGCGGCGGTGCCGGCGAGGGGGATGCCGGCCTTGCGGAGCGCGTCGGCGGTCGTGGCGCCGATGGCGACGGCCTTGGGCTGGCGCGCACCGGCGTCAGGGCGCAGCGAGGCGGCCTGGTGCAGGAAAGATTCCACCGCGGAGGGGCTCGCGAAGACGATCGCATCGGCGCCGCGGCGGCGGAACTCGGCGGCCTCGGGGGATTCGGCGACGGACTTCTCTTCCGTCGCGTAGACCTTGATGACGTCGACGATCGCCATGGCGCCGTCGGCGAGCAGGCGCGGCAGCTCGGGCGTGTTCAGGTTCCCGGTGACGACGAGGAGCTTCTGGTTCTCGACATCGTGCTTGGCCATCAGCTCGCGTCCCAGCGAAAGGGCGTCGTTCTGCGTGGCGGTGAGGTCGGCATCGAGGTGATACTGGCGCAGGGCCTTCTCCGTCGCGGGGCCGAGGCAGGCGAAACGGACGCCCCCGACGGAACGGATGTCGGTGAAGCGCTCGAAGAAGCGGTCGAAGAAACCGCGCACGCCGTTGGCGCTGGTGAAGACGACCCAGTCGTATTCGCCCATGGCGTCGAGGACCTCGCTCAGCACGGTGTCGTCGGGCTCGAACTTGATCTCGAGCAGCGGCAGCTCGGAGACCGCCGCCCCGGCCTCGACGAGCGCTTCCTTCCAGTCGGCGCCGCGTCCTTCCGGACGGGTGAGGACGACCAGGCGGTCGCGCAGGGGGAGTTTGCTCATGGTCAGCGGGGCAGGATCTGGCGGAGGATGTCGTCGGCCAGCGCGGAGGCCGCGGCGAGGTCGGTGACGGGGAAAGCGAAGTCGCGGCGACCGAAGTCAGCGCGGTAGAGATGTACGCGGCCCGCGGCGTGGTGGCAGGCGAACGCGGTGTGGCAACCCTCGCCGAGCTTGGCGAGGAACAGGCGCTCGACGGCCACGGAATAGGTCGTGGCGGCGCAGCCGGCGGCGGCATAGCGCGCGACTTCGGCGGAGCGGGACTGGATGGCGACGGCGCCTTGGCCGGCGGCGGGCACCATGTCGGTGAGCGCGACGGGTTCGAGGCTCAGTCCGGGCCATTCCTTGATGCCGAGGCGGTTCAGTCCGGACGCGGCGAGGTACGACGCGTCGGCGTCGCCGTTGGCCAGTTTCTTCAGGCGCGTGTCGACGTTGCCGCGCAGTTCCGTCCACTGGGCCTGGGGAAACGCGAGAGCGCCCTGCGCGCGACGGCGCGGGCTGCCGGTGGCGATCAGCTTCGGGCTGGCGATGTCGGTGCGGCGCACAAGCACGTCGCGCGCGTCCTGCCGCGGCAGGCAGACGGCGATGGCGAGGCCGGCCGGCATCTCGGTCGGGAGGTCCTTGGAGCTATGGATCGCGAGGTCGGCTTCGCCGCGCAGCAGCGCCTGCTCGAGCTCGGCGGTGAAGAGGCCCTTGCCACCTTGCTTCTCGAGCGACCAGCTCGCCTGACGGTCGCCGGTGGTGGTCAGGATGCGGATCTCCGTCGGCCGTCCGAGGGCCGCCTGCAGGCGGGCGGCGGCGTCGTGCGTCTGCTGGAGGGCCAGCGGGCTGCCGCGGGTGACGATGACGATGGGGCCGGACATCTCAGAAGCGGACGTAACCGTGGCGGAGCAACCAGAGGACGCCCCAGGCGGCGGGCACGGCAAGGTTGCCGAGGAGCAGGGCGGTGGCGGCGATGCGGAGGGCCCCCCAGCCGCGGTCCATGCCGGCCAGATAGGCGATGACCGCCCCGCAGAGCGCGGTCGGGATGCCGATGCCGACGCCCACCCAGACGACGCGGTCGAAAGGGTCGGCGACGCGGCCCAGGAAGACCTGACCGCCCTTGTAGGACATCAGGATGGCGGCGTAGAGCGCGCCGGCCGAGAGGAGGAGGGAGAACGCCTGGACGACGCCATAGGCGCGGGAGTCGTCTTCGGTGAGTTCGGTGGACACGCCGTCAGCAAAGACGCCCCCAGCCGGACTTCCAAGTTTCAAGTTTCCGCGGGGCGGGAATATTCCGCCCCGGGAGGCCGGCTCAGTGTCCGCCGAGGCCTTCGTGCTCCTTGATGTATTCCTGCTTCAGGCCGAGGGCTTCCGGGGCGTGCAGGACGAGCATCTTCATGCGGATGTCGGCCGGCACGGTCGCGGCGGTGGCCTTCGAGACGAAGATCATCAGCAGGATCGACAGCGGCACGGCCCAGATGGCGGGCTGTTCGCAGAGGATGCGCGCGAGCGGGTGAGCGACCCAGAACTCCGCCAGCGACTGCACGGCGTAGACGTCCGACAACGTGGTGAGCGAGATCGCGCCCAGGGCCATGAGCCCGCCCACGAGCATGCCCGTGGCCGCCCCGCGCATGGTCATGCCGCGCCACCAGACGCTCATGAAGAGCAGCGGGAAGTAGCTGGCCGCCGCGATGGCGAACGCCTGCCCGACGAGGTAGTTGATGTTCAGCTTCTCGACCTGGGTGCCGAGGCCGACCGAGACGACGCCGATGATGACGGCGGCCCACTTGAAGGCCTTGAGGCGCTGCTCCGGCGAGGCGTCCGGCTTGAGCATGCGGCCGTAGATGTCGTGCGCCAGGGCGCTCGACATCGACACGAGCAGGCCGGAGAAGGTCGACATGAACGCCGCGAAGGCGCCGGCGCACGTGATGCCGGAGAGGACCGAGCCGAGGAGCGGGTGGTCGCGGCCGGCGAGCAGCGTGGGCAGCTCGAGGACGACCTTGTCCGTGCCCTTGGCGCCGACGGCGTCGTAAAGCTCGGGCGTGAGCGAACGGCCGATGACGCCGTAGACGGGCGGGAAGACGTAGAAGACGCCGATGAGGATCATCACCCACATCGTGGTGCGCTTGGCGGCGACGCCGTCCGGGTTCGTGTAGAAGCGGACGAGGATGTGCGGCAGGCCGGCGGTGCCGCAGACGAGCGCGATGATCAGCGAGTAGGTGTAGAGGAGGGAGTAGGGCTTCTTGTTCGCCTCGAGCGCG
>SYID01000010.1 GCA_005798925.1 Verrucomicrobiota bacterium | reverse complement strand
TTCCTGCGCGGCGCGGGCCGTCAGGAGACGATCCCCGTCCACGACCCCCGTATCCTCGAGTCCATCAACTATCATGAGTGATCATTCTTCTTCCGGGAATCGCCCGCTGATCCCCGGCCAGATCGCCGCCTGGCTCGGCGTCGTCTCCTTCGTCGCCGCCGGCCTGATCTTGACCGGCTACTCCTACCTCGCGCTCCGACAGGGACCGAGCGAGGACGCGCTCCGCCGCCAGGCCCAGAAGGAACTGCGCGCCGACAACGCCAAGAAGGCCCAGGTCCTCCTCACCGAGCCCGCCCGCAACGCCGACGGCACTTTCCGTATCCCGCTCAAGGACGCCGTCGCCCTCGTCGCTCAGGATCCCAAGGTCGTGGCCAAGCTCCAGGCCGCCGCCGGCCCTGCGCCGGCCCCCGCCGCCGCTCCGACCGCCCCCGCCGCTTCGTCGAACGCCTTCGTGAAGGCCGACCCTGAGCAGCTGAAGCGCGGCGCCGCCGTCTACGCGCGCACCTGCATCGCCTGCCACCAGCCGACCGGTCTCGGTCTGCCGCCCGTCTTCCCGCCGCTCGCCAACGCGCCGATCGTCGCGGGCGACCCCGAGCTGCCGGTGAAGTTCATCCTCCATGGTCTCATGGGCCCGATCACCGTCAACGGCATGACCTACAACAGCATGATGCCGCCGGTCGCCGGCGTCTCCGACGCCGACATCGCGGACGTCCTCACCTACGTCCGCCAGAGCTTCGGCAACCAGGCCAACGCCGTCGCCGCCGACCAGGTGAAGGCCATCCGCGCCGCCAACGCCGCCCGCACGACGATGTGGACCACCGCCGAGCTCGGCCTCAAATAACCCCGCACCTACGTTCCACCGATGACCCAGGATAATCGTTCCGGCCGCCCGCAGGGCCGTCCCCCCGAAGGCGAGGCGCGTCTGTCCCGCGTCGAAGCCTCCCTGCGCGGACCGTTCCTCCTCTTCTTCGTCTCCGCCGTCGTCTGGCTCCTCGCGGCCTCGCTGCTGGCCGTGGTCGCCTCGCTCGGCCTGGGCTCGCTCCTTGCGCCGTTCCCCGACTGCGCATGGCTCACCTATGGGCGCGTGGTCGCCGTCGAGCGCAACCTCTTCGTCTATGGCTGGGGCTTCAACGCCTTCTTCGCGGTGAATCTCTGGCTGCTCTCGCAGCTCGGCCGCTTCGAGTTCCGCAACGGCTGGCTGGCCGCGCTCGGAGGAGTCGTCTGGAACCTCGGGCTCGCGTACGGCGTCGTCCGCATCTTCGCCGGCGAGCTCAACGGCTTCGCCCTCCTCGAGATGCCGCGCGAAGTCGGGCCGGTCCTGGCCGTGGCCTTCCTGCTCGCCGCGTTCTGGCCGCTCGTCGCCTTCGCCCGCCGTCCCACCGGCCACACCTTCGCCTCCCAGTGGTTCGTGGTCGGCGCCTCGTTCGCCTTTCCGCTCGTCTACCTGCTCGCCCAGCTGATGGTGCTCTGGGTCCCCGCGTCCGGGGTCGTCCAGGCCGTCGCGCACAGCTGGTTCGTCTCGAACGTGCTGCTTCTCTGGCTCGGCGCCTCGGCCCTCGCCGCGACATATTACTTCCTCGCCAAAGTGCTGGAGCGCACGATCGCGGCCTATTACCTGGCGCCGGTCGCTTTCTGGACCTTCTTCCTCTTCGCCGGTTGGACCGGTCCGGCGGCGCTCGTCGGCTCGCCGGTGCCCGTGTGGGTCCAGTCCGCGGGCGTCGTCGCCGCGGCGATGCTCCTGGTCCCCGTCATCATCACCGCCCTCAACTTCCATGGGACGCTCAGCACGCAGGGCGGTTGGGCCCGCGCGTGGAACGACACCACTTTGCGCTTCGTCTCCTTCGGCGCGGTGGCCTTCACGCTGTTCGGCTTGCTCCAAGGCCTCGTGGCCTTCCGTGGCCCGAGCGCCTTGCTCCGCTTCACGTCCTTCGGCGGCGGCATCGAGCACCTGCTCACTTACGCCTTCGCGACGATGGTCCTCTTCGGGGCGGCCTATTTCATCCTCCCGCGACTCACCGGCTCGCTCTGGCCCTCCGCCAAGCTGGTCCACGCGCACTTCTGGGGTTCGGCCCTCGGGATCCTCGGCTGCCTGACGGCCTGGCTCTTCGGCGGTTGGCAGGTCGGCCGGCAGCTGGCCGCGGACGCCACGCCTTACGCCGCCGTCCTCCGCGCCGAATCATCCTGGTTCTCCCTGCTGACGGTCTCGTCCGTCCTGCTGCTCGTCGGCCACGCGGCCTTCGCCCTCAACGCCTTCGGCATGATCCTCAAATCCTCCGCGCCGACCGACGCCGGTCGTCACGACTAACCCTTCGCTCCCATGAAGAACCTCAACACCCTGCTGGCCGGCGTCTTCGCCGCCGTCGCGCTGCCCTTCGGCGCGCTGCTGCTCAGCGGACAGTCCCAGCTCGGCGGTCTCGGCCGCGCGGCCGGCGAAGAAGGCGGCGCGCTCTTTCCTTCCCGCGAACCCGGCCTGGCCATCCAAGGCCGTTCGGTGTATCTCTCGCTCGGCTGCGTCAGCTGCCACACCCAGCAGGTCCGTCCGGCCGGGCAGGGCAGCGATCTCGCCCGCGGGCTCGGCGTCCGTCCTTCCGTCGCCCGCGACTACGTCCTGCAGCCGCAGGTCCTGCTCGGTGATCGCCGCATCGGTCCGGACCTTGCCAACTACGGAGCCCGCAAGACCCAGATCGAACCGGAAGCCCTCCTGACCGACCCCGCTTCGAGCGGCGCGGTCTGGCATCCGTCCTATCGCTTCGTCGACGCCGGCTCCCGCACGGCGCTCATCGCCTACCTGAAATCCCTCCGCCAGGATTATCCGTCCCCGGAAGCCAAACTGAAGAAGTGAACCCATGAACGACCGCAACCGTCATCCTGATCACAATCGCCCGCGCCGGGGTCCTTCCGGCGCCGGCTCCGAGGGGCCTTCCGACGGACGTCTGGTGGAGGCGCACTCGCAGCTTTCCCGCGACAAGGACGAGCCGGCCGAAGGGTTCTCCCTGACGCCGATCTTCATCGTGTTCCTGTTCTGCGCCTTCGGCTTCTGGGCCGGACTCTACCTGACCCGTAACTCCGGCGGATTCTCGGCCGGCGCGTTCGACCTCGACGCCCCCAAGGCCGTCGTGGCCGGCGGCCCCGTGGCCTTCGAGCCTGATATCGCCAAGGGAGAGCAGCTGTTCCTCGCCAATTGCGCCGCCTGCCACCAGCCGACCGGGCTCGGTCTTCCCGGCGCCTTCCCTCCTTTGGCCAAGTCCGCCTGGGTCGCCGGCGCCGAAGAACGTCTCATCAAGGCGATTCTCGCCGGCCTCGCCGGTGAGATCGAAGTCAACGGCGCCAAGTACAACGGCAACATGCCGAACATCGGGGCCAATCTCAAGGACGCCCAGGTCGCCCACATCGCGACCTATGTCCGCCAGGCCTGGGGCAACGCCGCCGAGCCGGTGATGGACGCCAAGGTCGCCGAAGTCCGCAAGGCCATCGGCAACCGCGCCCAATACAACCCTGCCGAACTGCTCAAGGAGCACCCGCTCGAGAGCAAGTAAGCGTCCCTGCGAGGCCGCCGACAAAAAAGGTCCGGGTGCGATCCCGGGCCTTTCTTATGGGTCTTTCGCCCAACGAATCAGGCGTGTTTCTTGATGAAGGCGGCGATGTCGCCTTTCGGGCGCGCGCCGACCATCTTGTCCACCACGACGCCGTTCTTGAAAAGGAAGAGGGCGGGGATGGAGTTCACGCCGAGCTGCTGGGCGAGGGCCTGATTGGTGTCGACGTCGACCTTGGCGATCTTGACGGAACCGGCCATCTCGGCGGCGAGCTGATCGAGCACCGGGCCGATCTGCTTGCATGGGCCGCACCAGGTGGCCCAGAAGTCGACCAGCACGGGGACGGTCGATCCCTTGATGGTCGACTCGAAGTTGGAGTTATCGAGATTGGTGATGAGTTCGGAGGCCATGGAAGAGCGTCAGCCTTTGGCTTTGACGAAAAGCTCGAGCGTGAGGATCACCGCGCCGGTGAGGGCGGCGGCGAGAGCCAGGATGTCGAAAGCGGCCGCGGCCTTGCCGACCGCCCGGTTGTTGAGGGCTTGGGCGGGACGAGGGGAGGGGGCGGCCGGTGCGGGCGTCGGTGCGACGGCCGTGGGGGCGGGCGGAGGTGCGGGCGGCGGAGGCAATGGCGCACCCGCAGAGGGCGGAATCGGAGCGACGGGCGCCCCGGCCTTGTTCAGCTTCAGCTTAGGAGCGGAGGGAAGGGAACCATCTCCTTCGGAGGGAGGCGGCGGCGGAGGCGGGGGAGGAGGCGGCAACTCGTTGCTCATTGGGGACGGACAGTGAAATCCTACGAAAGAGTCGAGTCAACCAGTCTGTGGGTGATTTTGGGTTCAGTCGCGCCGCTCGTGCTTGCGCAGGAGGTCGGCGAGTTCCTCGGGACGGGCGTCCGCGATGGTGCGTCCCTTGCGGCTGAGCTCTTCGGTGGTCTTGATGACCGTCTCGGTCATCCGGTCGTGGGTCTCCTCGGAGCCGCCGACCAAGGCGAAGCCATCCCCTCGCGTGATGCGCCTGTGCTGGTCTTGACCGTCCAAGCCCACCCCGAGAAGCCGGTTCGGAGGGCGCCTTGCTTTGGCCATGACCTTACGTTGGTCCTTTTCGACCCGATTTCAAGTCCGCGCCTCAGTTCCCGCCTTCCGCGGGCGCGTCGAACTCCGATCCGCCTTCGAGGGTTTCGCCGGCATGGGGGCCTGTCTCCGCCGACTTCGCGCAGTTGATCTCGGCGAACGCAAGGTCCTGCTCCAATTTCAGCTTGCCCAGTCGGGCCAGCTCCAGGCATGCGAGGAAGGTCGCGACCAGGAAGCCCACGGTGGGTCGTTCCGGCAGCAGGCTGGTGAACGTGAAGGTCATCTCGGTCTCGAGGCGGGCCAGGATCGCCTCCATGCGGTCGGAGACCGTGGTCGTCTCGACGGTGATGCTGCCGGGCTGGATGCGTTCGGCGAGACGGCGCAGCACGAGGTTGAACGTGTTCCAGAGCTCGATGCGGTCGGCGCGCGCGACGGGCCGCGCGACGGCGTCTTCGCCCTGCGGCTGGAGGACGTAGCGGCCGAGCAGGCCCTGTCGGTCTTCGACGAGCCCGCGGATGATCGCGGCGGTCTCCTTGACGCGTTTGTATTGGATGAGCTGCTGCACGAGGGCCCAGCGCGGGTCCTGGCCTTCGTCCGTCGCCGCGACCTCTTCCTCCGGCCGGCTTTCGACCGGCAGGAGCATGCGGCTCTTGATGTACATCAAGGTGGCGGCCATCACGAAGAAGTCCCCGGCGAGCTCGAGGTTGTCCTTCTCCTGCGTGCGCAGGACTTCGAGGTATTGCTGGGTGACTTTCTCGATCGGGATGTCGTAGATATCGATCTCGTTCTTGCGGATCAGGAAGAGCAGCAGGTCCAGCGGACCCTCGAAGACGTCGAGGCGGATCGGCAGGTCCGCCGGCGGCAGGATGCC
>SYID01000114.1 GCA_005798925.1 Verrucomicrobiota bacterium | reverse complement strand
GTGAATCGCTTCCGCGAACGGACGGCTCGGAGAGCCGTCCCTACCTGGGCGTTTTATAAGAATCGGTATTTTCCATACCATATCGCCGCAGGCGAAGATTGACCGAGGGCTAGGCCTTGGGGTTTATTCAGCCCATGCGACCTCTCTCCACCCTCGCCCTGCTCCTGACCGCCGCCGTCCTGCCGGCCCAAGATTTCGACTTCCGGGGCGTGCCGGCCGACAGCGCGATCGCCTTCGCCACCGCCGGCACGCGCGGGCTCAAGATCAGCGATTCACCCGCCGCCAAAGGCTTCAAGGCGCGGATAGAGAAAATCGTCGCCGACCTCGCCCCGGAGACCGGAGCAGACCAGCAGGAGATCACCGCCGCGGTCAAAGCCGCCGCCGGGCTGGACCTGGAATCGCCCGACACCCGCATCGCCGGAGGCTTCGCGATGAGCGCCACGGGACTGCCCACCGGCGGCGTCATCGTGCGTGCGCGCCATGACGGCAGCCGGCTCGCCGCCCACGCCGCCGCCCATAAGGTCGGCGCCTTGCGCGCCGGCAATCACCGTGGCTGGGTCGGCCGGGAACTGCTCGCCTCCCTCGGCGAGGACTTCGCCAAGGTCGCGGGCGGGATTCCCGCCGAACCGGCGGATGACGCGGACAAATCCGAGCCGATCGGCGTCTTCGACGTGGACAACGACACGATCGTGATCGCCCAGCCCAAGGAAGCCGCGCGCATCATCGCCCTGCTGAGGGGTCAGGGGGCCTCCTATGCCCTGTCCGCCAACCTGCGTCCGCAGCTGGCCGCCACCGGCCGCCCTTACGCGGTCGTGAGCGTCAACGCCGCCAAGCTGCCCGCCAGCGCTGAACTCGCCGAAAGCGGCTTCCTCGGCGGCATTTTCGCCATGGGGGAAAACAACTCGGACCAAGTCCTGAAGCTCAGCGCCACTTTCACTTCCAAGGAGAAAGCCGCCCCGGTCGCCATGCAGGCGCAGGGGATGATGGCCATGCTACCGATGATGGCGGCCGGCGACCCTACCAAGCCGCAGTCCGACGAAGACAAGGAGATGCTTGCGCTCCTCGGCGAGTTCCTGGCCGGCATCCAGCCTCTCGAAGCCGCAGGCAGCCAGGTCACGCTGACCGCCAAGTGGGACACCAAGAAACTTTTCGGCATGATGGAAAAACTCGTCGGGTTAGGCGCCAAGAAGGCCAAGGAAGCACCTGCTCCGACCGGGAAGTAAGGCGCGACGGAGTCGCGTTGGGATCACTATCAGTTGACCAGCACATCCACGGCCGGTTGGCCGGAGCGGATATCTAGCTGGCAGGCTGGCAAGTTGACACGTTGACAAGGGGAATAAATCAGAGGCTGGGAGGCTCAGAGGCTTGGTTGAACAGAAGATACAGAACTCAAAAAGGGGCAGCATAGGGAAACCCGATAGTTTACTGAGTTGGATTCATCTTCGGGTCCCAGGTCTCGGCAGTCGGGCATCGGGCACGGGTTGTCAGGTTCGGGTACGGGTTCAGGCCCGAACCTGCACCTGGTGCTGAAGAACCGCACCCGGAACCTGATGGCCGAGACCTCAGACCTGAGAATGATTACGTCGTAGGCACAAAAAAGCCCCCGGGACCGGGGGCTGATTCGCGAGGGCGAGAGACGGCTTAGTTGCCGCAGCAGCCGCCCGACTTCTTCTCGCCGGTGCCGCAGGAACCTTCCTGGTTGCAGCAGCCGCAGGTGCCGAGGCATTCGCCGGAGCCGCAGCAGGCCAGGCAGCAGAAGCCCTTGCGGCCGACCCACGCGAGGTAGAGGCCGGCGAGGACGAGGATAAGCACCACCGGATCCCAGACGCCCTTCATGAGGACATTCACGAAGAAGATGTTGAACAACAGCGCGCCCGAAAGGACGACGCCCCAGCCGCGGGTGCACTTCACGATCAGCAGAACACCGGCGACGACTTCCAGTGCCTTGATGACGCCGAGGTAACCAGAACCAATCATCGCGCTGAAGAACGCGGTGGTGAGCTTGGCGGCCTCGTCCCCGTTCGGAGCCGAAGGCGCCGGCAGGAGGGATTTCACGGCGGGCACGAAGTGCGACACGCCGAAGACGATGAAGGCCACTCCGAGCAGGAGGGCGACGATGCAGGGGAGTTTTTTCATAGCCCCTGCAGGTTAGCCTAAACAGGGGTTCTTGAAAGGGCTAATTTAGAGCGCCTTATGGGCGCCATCACAGAGGGCGCCTTTCTTGGAGTGCTTGCAGGCGCAGAAGTAGACCGTGCCGGCGGCTTCGGCCTTGTATGGAACGGGCACGAAAGCGGAACCCTTGTGGGCGCCATCGCAGAAAGGCTGGTTCTTGCTGTGTCCGCACGAGCACCAGTAGTAGGTCTTGCCGGCTTCGACGAGCACGGGGATCGGGGACTTCTGGGGGATATGGGGGGAGCTCATAATTCGAGAGTATGGAGTATAGAGTATCGAGTATAGCGGAAAGCTGGAGGAATCAGGCGAGGTCGAAGAGGAGGGCTTCGATGGGGCCGGCAGAGGTGAAAGCGAAGGTGCCGGGTTCTTCGGACTTGAGAGCGTCGCCGGGCGAAAGCTTCACGCCGCCGACCTCGACTTCGCCGCCGATGAGCTGGAACCACAGACCCCTGCCCTGGCGGAGCTCATGAGAGACCGTGCCGCCGGAGGAGGTCTTCACCCGATAGACGTCGGCATCTTGGCTGATGCGGGCGGAACCATCGCGTCCGTCATGGGAAATGATCAGCACCTTGGGCGCGGCGAGCTGCTCCTCCGTCGGCTTCCATTCGGCATAACGGGGTCGGAGGCCCGGACGGTCGGGCTGGATCCAGACTTGGATGAGGTGGAGCCGTTCGGTCTTCGACGGGTTGTACTCGCTGTGCTTCACCCCGCTGCCGGCGCTCATGACCTGGATCTGCCCGGGCTTGAGCTGGGCATGGTTGCCGAGGCTGTCACGGTGCTCGATGACCCCCTCCAGGACATACGTGAAGATTTCCATGTCCCGATGGCCATGGGGCGGAAAACCCATGGCCGGGTCGACCAGATCCTGATTGATGACCCGCAGCGAACGGAAGCCCATGTGAGCCGGATCGTGATAGTCGGCGAAACTGAAGCTATGCCGGGCCACCAGCCAGCCATGATCGGCGAAACCGCGCTCCCCGGAACGTCGCACCGCAAACTTCATATCTTGGCTAAGTTGGGCCGAAAACCGACTAAGTCCACCACCCCTGACGATTTTCCCGATGGAATTAGTTTGAAAACACCCCCACCGATTGGTCTATGCTGACTCTTCGTGTCGGGCTGTGGCTCAATCTGGTAGAGCGCTGCTTTCGGGTAGCAGAGGCTGAGAGTTCAAATCTCTCCAGCCCGACCATTTTAAAGACCCCGGGGATATTGCGATGTCCCCGGGGTTTCCTCGTTGAGGGTTGAACGTCCGGAGCCGTACCCGTCTACTGCCGCCATGCGCCTCCGGGCCTTACTGCTCCTGACGACCTGGGCCTGGCTCGGCGCCGCCGAAGACGTCGCCCCCGCCTGCTCGCCCAGACCATTGGTGCTCGTCCACGTGATGCCTTGGTTCGAGAGCAAGGCGGGCAGCGGCCGATGGGGCTGGCATTGGACGATGGAAAAGACGGACCCCGACAAGGGCGGGCTGGCCAGCCATGATCGTCCGGTCTTCGGGCCCTACGACTCCGGCGACCGGGCGGTCATCGCGACCCAGGTCGCCCTGATGCAAGCCGCCGGCATCGACGGGGCGATCATCGACTGGAACGGACCCGACGGCTTCGACGACTACGTGATGATCCATCGCAACACGACGCTCCTCATAGCTGAGCTCAAGAGGGCCGGCCTGAAGTTCGCGCTGTGCGCCGAGGATAATCCCGGCCACCGCCTCATGAAGGAGCGCAAGCTCACGCGGGCGCAGGCCACCGCCAAGGTCGCCGCATCGTTCGCATGGGCCGACGCGCATTGGCTCACCGACCCGGCCCATGTGCGTATCGGCGGACGGCCGGTCTTGTTCATCTTCGGCCCGCAATACCTTGATGAGGCCGAATGGGTTTCGATCCGCGCGACGCTCACGCAGAACCCCCTCGTCTACGCCCTGCCTCACCTGAGCCGCCGACCGGGGATCGACGGCGCCTTCGCGTGGATACCCGTCAGCGAAGGCAAGTCCGTGACGACCGAAACCTGGACCAAAGAACTCTCCGCGCTCTATGCAGGCGAAGCGAAAGACCGCCGCCCCATCGTCGCCGTGGCTTTCCCGGGCTACCGAGACTTCTACGCGCAAGCCGGTGCCGGCAAGAGTTATGGGTCCGTCGAATATCGCGATGGCCGGACTTTCGCCGACTCCTTCGACCAAGCGATGCGGAGCGGCGCGCCCATCGTGCAGATCGCGACCTGGAACGACTACGGCGAAGGCACCGGCGTCGAGCCGACCCTCGAACGCGGCCTCAGGGACCTCGAACTCATCCGGCGACGACTACGCCCCGAGGCCGACCCCGCGGAAATCCGGCGCATCCTGGATGCGGCCAAGCGGCAGGGCACGACTGCCTCGGGCGACAAAGGACAGTAGAACAGCAGATTCCGACCAAGCGGGAGGTTGAAATCCGCCCCGGCTCGGTATCTTTTATCAGCCTACGGGGAACCCCCTTCCCTCGCTGACTGTCCCATCCCCATGCCCTCCCAGGCCACCCTCTTCTTCGGCGTCATCCTCGGCGCCGTCTGCTCGGCCGAACCGATCAACTTCAGCCGTCAGATCCGCCCGATCCTTTCCGAGAACTGCATCGCCTGCCACGGACCGGATGAGAAAGGCCGCAAAGGAAAACTGCGGCTCGACGACGAACAGGACGCCAAGCGCGACCGCAAGGGAGACTTCGTCATCATGCCGGGCAAGCCGGAGCAGAGCGAACTCATCAAGCGCATCGAATCGACGGACCCCGACGACGTGATGCCGCCGCCCAAGCAGCACAAGACCATCCCGCCCGCCCAGCTCGCACTGCTCAAGGAATGGATCCGGCAAGGCGCGCCCTGGGGCCGTCACTGGGCCTACGAGCCCGTGGTTCGTCCTTCCGTACCGAAGAACGGCGAAGCCAACCCCGTCGACGCCTTCCTGGCCGAACGCCAGAAGCAGGAAGGACTGAAGTGGTCGGCCGAAGCGGCCAAGCATGTCCTCATCCGCCGCGTCGCGCTCGACGTCACCGGCCTCCCGCCCACGCCGGAGGAAGTCACGCGGCTGGCCCAGGCCACGCACGCCGAAGTCGTCGCCCACTTCCTCGCCAAGCCCGCCTATGGCGAACACTGGGCCCGCCAGTGGCTCGATCTCGCCCGCTATGCCGACAGCGCCGGCTACCCGAGCGACCCGGGACGCGTCATCTGGGCTTATCGCGACTGGGTGATCAAGGCCCTCAACCAGAACAAGCCCTTCGACCAGTTCGCGACCGAGCAGCTGGCCGGAGACCTGCTGCCGAACCCGACCGAGGACCAGATCATCGCCACCGCCTTCCATCGCAACACGATGACCCAGAACGAAGGCGGCACCAGCGACGAGGAGTTCCGCAACGCCGCCGTCATCGACCGCGTCAACACGACCTATGCGGTGTTCATGGGCACCACCATGGCCTGCGCGCAGTGCCACACCCACAAGTACGATCCGATCACCATCACGGAATACTTCCAATCTTACGCCTTCCTCAACCAGAGCGCCGACAGCGACAAGAAAGACGAAGCCCCGTTGCACGAGATCTATCCGCCCGGCGTGAAAGCCCGGCGAGAACAGTGGATGAAGGAGAGCGTCGCCGCCGAAGCGGCCTTCAAGAAGACCGACCCGGCTTGGCTGGCCGGTTTCGACGAGTGGCTCGCCAAGAAGCCGAAATCAACGGACAAGGCCCTCAAGGCCGCCCTCGAGGCCCCCAAGGACAAGCGCACCAAGGCCCAGGACGACCTCCTCCGCCAGCATTACGTCCGCAACGTCTCCCCGGCGACCAAGGCCCAACGCGCCGTCGCCGACGGCCTCAAGCAGAAGATCGCCCAGAGCGCCCCGGTGACCGTGCCGATCATGCAGGACCTTCCGGCGGACAAACGCCGCAAGACCTTCGTGCAGCTCCGCGGCAACTGGCAGGCGCTCGGCGACGAAGTCGGCGAAGGCGTGCCGCCGAGCCTCGCCCGCTGGGACGCCAGCTACCCGAAGAACCGCCTCGGCCTCGCCCGCTGGATCGTGAGCCGCGACAATCCCCTCACCGCCCGCGTGACCATGAACCGTCTCTGGGAGTCGGTCTTCGGCGTGGGCATCGTGCGCTCCAGCGAAGAGTTCGGCAGCCAGGGCGACCTGCCCCTCCACCCCGAGCTGCTGGACTGGCTTGCCGCCGAGTTCGTCGAGAGCGGCTGGGACACCAAGAAGATGCTTGCGCTCCTGCTGAACACCCGCGCCTATCGCCAGGCCTCCGCCAGCGCCGCTCAGCTCAACGAGAAGGACCCCGACAACCGCTTCGTCGCCCGCGGTCCGCGCTTCCGTCCCTCCGGCGAGATGCTCCGTGACCAGGCGCTCGCCGTGAGCGGCCTGCTCAGCGCCAAGATGTTCGGGCCGCCCGTCCGCCCGATGCGCCCGAACCTTGGTATCAACATCGCCTTCGGCAGCTCGGGCGACTGGCAGACCAGCGTCGGCGAAGACCGTCACCGTCGTAGCGTCTACACCGACACGCGCCGGAGCATACCCTACCCCAGCTTCGCGACTTTCGACGCGCCTAACCGCGAGACCTGCGTGATCCGCCGCGACCGCTCGAACACGCCCCTCCAGGCCTTCGTGACGCTGAACGACCCGGTCTTCATCGAAGCGAGCCAGGCCCTCGCGCGCCGCCTGATGAAGGAAGCCCCGACGGACGAAGCCCGCCTCCGCCGCGCCTACGCGCTCTGCCTCGCCCGTGAACCCGACGCCGGCGAGCTCGCCACGCTCCAGACGCTGCTCGCCCGTTCGCTCAAGGAGTACCGCGCCGATGCCAAGCTCGCCGAGGAGATGGCCACCCAGCCGCTCGGCCCGGCCGAGAAAGGCACGGACCTGCCCGCCCTCGCCGCGTGGACCGCCGTCAGCAGCGTCATCATGAACCTCGACGAATTTCTCATGCGTCGCTGAGGCAACCGCCCCACCCCTATCCCTACCCCTACCCCTTCCGAGATGCATCCCCTCCGCGAAGCCCAGCTCAGCCTCCAGACCCGCCGCACCTTCCTGAGCAGCGTCGGTCAGTTCAGCCTCGGCGCCATCGCCCTGCATGCGATGCAAGCCGACCTCCTCGGCGCGCCTTCCGCGCCTGCCAACCCGCTCGCTCCGCGCAAGCCGCACTATAAGGCCAAGGCCAAGCGCGTGATCTACCTGCACATGTCCGGCGGTCCGCCCAACCTGGACATCTTCGACCACAAGCCGGAGCTGGTGAAGCGCAACGCCGAGGACTGCCCGGACTCCTTCCTCAAGGGACGCACCTTCGCTTTCACGACCGGCGTGCCCAAACTCATGGGCTCGCCGCGGACGTTCAAGCAATACGGCAAGGGAGGCCTCTGGATGAGCGACGCCGTCCCGAATTTCCACAAGATCGCCGACGACGTCACGCTCGTGAAAGCGATGCACACCGACCAGTTCAACCACGCTCCCGCGGAACTGCTGCTGTTCACCGGCCATAACCGCCAAGGCCGTCCCTCGCTGGGTTCCTGGGCCACCTACGGACTCGGCACCGAGAACCAGGACCTCCCGGGCTTCGTCACCATGATCTCCAACGGCGTCCAGCCCAGCGGCGGGCAAGGCTGCTGGGGCTCGGGCTTCATCCCGTCCGTCTACCAAGGCGTGCAGTGCCGCAGCAAGGGCGATCCCGTGCTCTTCGCCAACGATCCGCCCGGCATGACCCGAGACCTGCGTCGCGCCACGCTCGACGCCCTCAACGCGCTCAACCAGCGCCAGCAGGACGAGCTCGGCCACGCCGAGACCGTCACCCGCATCGCCCAGTACGAACTCGCCTTCCGCATGCAGGCCAGCGTGCCCGACGTCATGGATATCTCGAAGGAGAAGCCCGCGACGCTCGAGGCCTACGGCGCCCAGCCGGGCGAGGCCAGCTTCGCGAACAACTGCCTGCTCGCCCGTCGGCTCGTCGAGAAGGGCGTACGTTTCGTCCACCTCTTCGACTGGGGCTGGGACTTCCATGGCACCGGCCCGAAGGAAGACATCCGCGACGGACTGACGGCCAAGATGGCCGCGACCGACAAGCCGGTGATGGCGCTCATCAACGACCTCAAGGAACGCGGCCTGCTCGAGGACACGCTCGTCGTCTGGGGGGGCGAATTCGGCCGCACGCCGTTCCGCGAGGGCCGCACGTCCAAGACCCAGATCCTCGGCCGCGACCACTACCCCGACTGCTTCACGATCATGATGGCCGGCGGCGGCGTGAAGGGCGGCTTCCAGTTCGGCGAGACCGACGAGATGGGCTTCGCCGGCGTGAAGGACAAGGTCCACGTCCACGACCTGCAGGCCACCATCATGCACCTGCTCGGCTTCGACCACGAACGCCTCACCTACCGCTTCCAGGGCCGCGACTACCGCCTCACCGACGTCCATGGGCATGTCGTGAAGCAGATCCTCGCGTGACGACGAGAGTATAGAGTATCGAGTATGGAGTATGGAGTATCGAAGTTAAGTCAGGGCAAGCATGCTCACCCGTTTCAGCCGCCACAAACGAGACAGGCCAATCCAGACACCCGATACTCCATACTCGATACTCCATACTCTAGCTCACCCTCATCCATGCCTCGCTCGCTCGCCTTACTTCTCGCTTCGCTGTCGGGCCTCGCCGCCGAGGACATCCGCTTCAACCGCGACATCCGGCCGATCCTCTCGGAGAACTGCTTCTACTGCCACGGTCAGGACCCGAAGCACCGCGAGGCCGGCCTGCGGCTTGACGTCCGCGATGACGCGATCAAGGCCAACGAAGGCGTCACCGCGATCGTCCCCGGCAAGCCGGAGCAGAGCGAGATCCTGAAGCGTCTGCTGTCGCATGACGCCGACGAGCAGATGCCGCCGCCCGAGTCCAACCGCAAGGTGACGCCGGCCCAGATCGAACTCATCCGCCGCTGGATCGCCCAAGGCGCTCCTTACGAGAAGCACTGGGCCTTCGTCCCGCCCGAGAAAGCCCCCGCGCCGAAAGTCGCCGACCCCGCCTGGGCGCGGCAGCCCTTCGATCGCTTCGTGCTCGCGAAACTCGAGGCCGAGAAACTCAAGCCCTCGCCCGAGGCCAAGCCGGCCGCCTGGCTCCGTCGCGCCTCCTTCGACCTGACCGGCCTGCCGCCCACGCCCGCGGAGATCGCGGCCTTCGAGGCCGACGTCGGCCTGCGCGGTGACCAGGCCTATCTGACGGCCGCCCGGCGTCTGCTGGACTCGCCCCGCTTCGGCGAGCGTCTCGCCCAGGAGTGGCTCGACGTGGCCCGCTACGCCGACACCCATGGTTTCAACAACGACTCCGCCCGCTCGATGTGGCGCTGGCGCGACTGGGTCATCGAGTCCTTCAACCAGAACGCCCCCTTCAGCCAGTTCGTCACCGAACAGCTCGCCGGCGACCTGCTGCCGAATCCGACGGACGCCCAGAGGCTGGCCACGGCCTTCAACCGCAACCACGTCATCAACTCCGAAGGCGGCATCATCGACGAGGAATACCGCGTCGAGTACGTCGCCGACCGCGTCCGCACGACCAGCACCGCCCTGCTCGGCCTCACGACCGAATGCGCCCGCTGCCACGATCACAAATACGACCCGATCACCCAGAAGGACTACTACCGGATGTTCGCGTTCTTCAACAACGTGCACGAATACGGCGAAGACGGGCGCATCGCCAACGCGGTGCCCCTGCTCGTCACGCCGACCCCGGAGCAGATCCGGCGCCGCCGCGAGATGGACGAGCGCCTGAAGGCGATCGACATCGCCCTGCGCGCCTCGCCGGAATCCGTCCCTGTCCCCGCCGACCTGCGCGCCCGCCTGACCGCCGAGGACGCGAAGCTTCTGCCCAAGACCCCCAAGCCGGCCAAGCCGACCGAAGCCCGTCTCCTCGCCAAGGACGCCGACGTGGACCCCAAGCGCGGCACGACATTGTCAGTATGGTTCAAGGCCAAGACAGCCTCGCCTGACGCCCCGATCATCAACGCCTTGGACCGATCCGGGAACCCGGCCGGAGTGGGCTACGGCAACGGCCGCGAACTCCGCCTCGTCGGCGAGGAACTCGAGTGGGCCGCGAGCCAACGTTACCCGGCTTACGCGACGATCGTCCGTACAGTCGGCGCCAAGATCCGCGCCGGCACCTGGCATCAGGTATCCGTCCACATCCGGGGTTCGGAGAATGCTTCGACCATCGCGCTCTTCGTGGACGGAGAAGAAGTCCCCACGCAGATCCGCCATGACGGCGTCTCCGGCGCCCCCGCCAAGCGCGACTGGCTCCTCGGCGCCGACGGCAAGGCCAAGCCCTTCGACGGCGAGGTCAGCGGCTTCCGCACCTATCCCTCCGTCCTGAAGCCCGCGCAGATCCGCCACGCCTACTGGCTGCAGTCGGCCGACAGGCTCACCGCCGAACAGCGGGTAGCGGCCGACCGCGGCATCGCCCGACGTCACACGGGAAGCCTCCAGCCCCTGCAGGCCGAACGTGACACCCTGTGGGCCGAGCGTCTCGCCTTCGAGCGCACGCTGCCCACGACGATGGTGATGGAAGAGATGCCGAAGCCCCGCCAAGCCTTCGTGCTGAACCGTGGCGCCTACGACGCGCCGGGCGAGAAGGTCGACCCCGGCGTCCCCGAACAGCTGATCGCGCCTTGGCCCGCCGACGCCCCGAAGAACCGCCTCGGGCTGGCCCGCTGGTTCCTGCAGCCTCAGCACCCCTTGACCGCCCGCGTGGTGGTGAACCGTTTCTGGGCCCAGCTCTTCGGCGGCGGCCTCGTCAAGACCGTCGAGGATTTCGGCACCCAAGGCGAATGGCCGAGCCATCCTGAACTGCTCGATACGTTGGCGCGCGATTTCGTCGACCGCGGCTGGGACGTGAAGGACTTCTTCCTCAAGGTGGTCACCTCCTCGACCTACCGCCAGACCAGCGACGCCTCGCCCGAACTCTACGCCCGCGACCCGGAGAACCGTCTGCTCGCCCGCGGCCCCCGCGTGCGCCTGACCTCCGAGCAGATCCGAGACCAAGCGCTCGCCGTCTCGGGACTGCTCGCCGAGAAGCTCGGCGGACCGAGCGTGCGTCCCTACCAGCCCGAAGGGCTTTACAAAGGCATCGTGGTCGACGCTCCCTACCCGAGCACGACCTGGGAGCTGGGCAAGGGCGACGAGCTCTACCGCCGCAGCCTGTATACGTTCTGGAAGCGCACCGTGCCCCACCCCGCCATGCTGACCTTCGATTCGCCCGACCGCGAATTCTGCAGCGCCCGGCGTTCGCGGACCAATACGCCGTTGCAGGCCTTGGTCCTCTGGAACGAGACGGGCTACCTCGAGGCTTCGCGCAAGCTCGGCGAACGCATGCTCAAGGAAGGCGGGGCAGATGACGCCTCCCGCGCGGCCTTCGCCTTCCGCCTCGCCACGGGACGCTCACCGCGAGCCCCTGAGGTCGAGGTCCTGACGCGCACCTTCGCCCAGCTGCGCGCCGACTACGTCGCCCGCCCCGACGACGCCGCCAAGCTCATCAAAGTCGGCGCCTCTGCCGCGGACCCGAAACTACCCGCCGTGGAGCTCGCCGCCGCCGCGGGCGTCGCGAACCTCATCCTGACGCTGGACGAAACCATCACCAAGAACTGACCGCCATGTCCTGCCACCGATACGAGAACCTGCATTCGCGGCGCGAATTCCTGGAGAAGACCGGCCTTGGCCTCGGCGCCGGCGCCCTCGCTCACCTGCTCGGAGGCTGCGCTTCGGCCAGCACCGCCGGCGATCCGCACATCAACGGCCTGCCCGGCCTCCCCCACTTCGCTCCCAAGGCGAAGCGGGTCATCTGCCTCTTCCAGTCCGGCGGCCCTTCGCACCTCGACCTGCTGGACCCCAAACCCGAACTCGAACGCCAGTTCGACAAGGACCTGCCCGATTCCATCCGCCGTGGCCAGCGCATCACCGGCATGGTGGCTTCGCAGGCGCGTCTCGCCTGTCAGCCCAGCCGTTTCAAGTTCGCCCGCCATGGTAAGTGCGGCACCGAGGTCAGCGAACTCCTCCCGCACATCGGCGGCATCGCCGATGAGATCTGCGTGCTCCGCTCCGTGCACACCGAGGCGATCAACCACGACCCGGCGATCACGTTCTTCCAGACCGGGAGCCAGCTGCCGGGCCGCCCGAGCATGGGCGCCTGGACCGACTACGGCCTCGGCCGCATGAACGACAACCTACCTTCGTTCGTCGTGCTCGTCTCGACCAACAAGGAGCGCTCCGGCCAAGGCCTGCTCGCCCGCCTATGGGGCAGCGGCTTCCTGCCCAGCGCCCACCAAGGGGTGCAGTTCCGCAGCGCCGGCGAACCGGTGCTTTACCTCCGCGACCCCGAAGGCCTGAGCCGCGAACAACGCAAGACCCTGCTCGAGGGCGCCAACGCGCTGAACCGGCTCAATCTCGCCGCCGCCGGCGACCCGGAGATCTCCGCTCGCATCAGCCAGGCCGAGATGGCCTACCGC
>SYID01000113.1 GCA_005798925.1 Verrucomicrobiota bacterium | reverse complement strand
TCTCGCACGGCATCGACCCGCACCTCGACTTCCGTAACCTGGGCGCCATCCGCGAGGTCTACGAGCGCGTGACCCGCATGAACGTGCACGACCGCCACCCTTACGGCGGCGACCTCGTCTTCACGGCCTTCTCAGGCTCCCACCAGGACGCCATCAAGAAAGGCATGGACCGCCGCGCGAAGATGGGCCCCGACGCCCTCTGGGACGTCCCTTACCTCACCATCGACCCGAAGGACATCGGCCGCTCCTACGAGGCCATCATCCGCATCAACTCGCAGAGCGGCAAGGGCGGCGTCGCCTACGTGCTCGACCGCGAGTTCGGCTTCGACCTCCCGAAGCTGATGCACCCGGAAGTCGGCAACCTCATCGGCAAGCACGCCGACCAGCTGGGCAAGGAACTCTCGCCCGCCGAGATTCACGACTGCTTCCGCAAGCACTTCGTCAACGTCGCCCGCCCCCTCGAGCTCGTCGAGTTCAGCTCCAAGCCCGTCAGCAAGGAAGCCGTGCGCTGCCAGGCCGAGGTCCGTCGCGATGGCAAGGTCCTCACGCTCACCGGCGAAGGCAACGGCCCGATCAGCGCCCTCGTGCACGCCCTCGAGTCCATGGGCTGGGCGAACTTCTCCCTGAAGGATTATCGCTCGCACGCCCTCACCGCCGGCTCGGAATCCTCCGCCGCCGCCTACGTCTCCCTGCAGTCCAAGGACGGCCGCACCGTCTGGGGCTGCGGCGTCGACGCGAACATCGAGCTCGCCGGCCTCAAGGCGCTCGTCAGCGCGGCAAATAGGCTGGGCTGAGGCCCAGCCAGGGGACACGTGGGCAAGGTGACACGGGGACAAGGGGAGATACATTCCCCGCGTCCACGTGCCCACTTGTCACCTTGTCACCTCGAAGGCGAAGCCTTCGCAGGTAGGGTCGGGACCGCGTCACGACATAGGTGCCTTGGGTAGGGCTGACCGGCCCGGTCAGCCTCGGTTGAGCGAGCCGCTCAACCCTACCACGACACAGAACTCAAAGGGAAACCGGAGACCGGATGATCGGCTGGGGAATATGTCCCAAGCTAACATTCCGGTTTCCGGTCTCCCCTTGCCTCTTGTTCATCACTACCCCCTACCCCCACCCCTACCCCTTTTCTTCTCTCTTGCCTCCCGCCCAAACACATTCAAACTTTTGAATATGTCGAAAGCCCGGCCGCTCGATCCGAAGATCCTTCGCCACTGCGCGGGGGCCCTGCGCACGCTCTCCCATCCGGATCGCCTCCGCATCGTCGAGGCCCTCGAAAACGGCCCGCTGGACGTCTCTGAGCTCACCACCCGCCTCCGTCGTCCGCAGGCGACGGTCAGTCAGCACCTGATGCGCCTCCGCGCCCACGGGTTGGTCGCCGCCGAGCGTACCGGCCGCGTCGCCCGCTACCGCGTAGCCCACGCGGGCTGCCTTTCCATCCTCGGCTGCATCCGTTCCCAATTCTCCAAATAATCCCATGACCCACTCTCCCAAGATCCTCATCGTCGGCGGCGTCGCCGGCGGCGCCTCCGCGGCCACCCGCGCCCGGCGCATGAACGAAAAGGCCCGCATCATCATGCTCGAGAAGGACGGCTTCGTCTCCTTCGCCAACTGCGGCCTGCCCTACCACCTCGGCGGCGTCATCCAGGACCGCGCCAAGCTCCTCGTGGCCAAGCCCGAGATGTTCAAGAAGCGTTTCGACATCGAGGTCCGCGTCCGCCACGAGGCCCTTTCCATCGACCGCGCCAAGAAGACCGTGCGCATCCGCGATCACGCCGCTGGCACGGAATACGACGAATCCTACGATAAGCTGATCCTCGCCCCCGGCGCGGCCCCGCTCATCCCCGACGTCCCCGGCGTCCGCGCCCAGGGCGTGCATTCGCTCCGCAACATCGAGGACATGGACCGCATCCTCGCCCAGCTGCCTTCCGCGAAGAAGGTCGCCGTGGTCGGCGCGGGCTTCATCGGGCTCGAGGTCGCCGAGCAGCTCAAAGAACGCGGCCTGGACGTCACCTTGATCGAGAAGGCCGGCCAGGTGCTACCGCCGCTCGACGGTGAGATGGCCGAGCCGTTGCGTCGCGAACTCCTCCGCCATGGCATCCGCCTCATCTCCGGCTCCGGCTTCTCCGCCATCCGCGAGGCCGCTGGCAAAGCCACGGGCGTGGTGCTCGACAACGGCGTCACGGTCGAAGCCGACCTGGTCATCCTCGGCCTGGGCGTCCGTCCCTACAACCAGCTCGCCGTCGCCGCCGGCCTCGGCGTCGGCCCGACGGGCGGCATCCTGACCGACGAATACCAGCGCACGGCGGACCTGGACATCTACGCCGTCGGCGACGCCGCGGAATACCGCCTCGGCACCACCGGCCTGCGCGACCGCGTGCCGCTGGCCGGTATCGCTAATCGTACCGGCCGCCTCGTCGGCGAACACGCCGCGACGGGTAAGTCCGCCGCCGCTCCCGCCGCCTGGGGCACCGCCATCATCAAGGTCTTCGGCCTCGGCGCCGGCATCGCGGGCGACTCGCTGAAGTCCGCCCTGAAGCGCGGCGTCCAAGCCCGCGCGGTCCACATCACCGCCAACCACCACGCCGGCTACTACCCGGGCGCGAAGTCGCTGACGCTGAAGCTCGTCTACGAGGCCGGCACGGGCCGCATCCTCGGCGCCCAGGCGGTCGGCGCCGCCGGCATCGACAAGCGCCTCGATGTCGTGGCCTCGTTCCTCCACTTCGGCGGCACCGTGCGCGACCTCGCACAGGTCGACCTCGCCTACGCCCCGCCC
>SYID01000112.1 GCA_005798925.1 Verrucomicrobiota bacterium | reverse complement strand
CTTCGATTGCGACGACTTCGGCGCGCTCTACGTCGGCGGCGAACGCATCGCCGAGGTCAAGGGCATCGGCCCCGTCGGCAAGCGCATGAAGGAAGTCCCCGTCATCCTGAAGCAGGGCCTCACGCCGATCCGCGTCGAATACGTCGAGTACTCGGGCAACGAAGTCGTCGTGCTCGGTTACAAGGGACCCAAGGACAAGGCCGTCCAGTGGCTCAGCAAGACCAAGGCCGGCAAGCCCGCCAAGGAACGCGTCTCCATCCCGATCGAGGCCAAGGACGGCGTCGCCGCGATCTACCGTAACTTCATCGACAAGACCACGCCGCGCGCGATCGGCATCGGCTTCCCCAACGGGATGAACCTCGCCTACAGCGCGGATAACCTCGCCGCCGAGCTCATCTGGGCCGGCAAGTTCATGGACGGCGGCCATCACTGGACCGACCGCGGCGCCGGCAACGAGCCGCCTGCGGGAACGAACGTGATCAAGCTCTCCGACGGACAGGCCGTGCAGCTCGCCGCGGGTGACGGCGCGGTCGTCCGCTTCGCCCGCGCGGGCGAAGGCAAGGAATGGAATTTCTCGCCCGTGAAACTCGCCGCCGAGTTCAAGGGCTACGACCTCGACAAGGCCGGCAACCCGACCTTCCGCTCCGCCGGCGAAGGCGTCGCCCTCACCGACGCCTGGACGCCGGAGGACGCCGCCGGCAAGCCAGGCTTGAAGCGCGTGCTCAAGGCCGCCGGCGACAAGGCGCTCACCGTCGTGCTCGCCCGCGACCTCGCGTTGGCCGGAGCGTCCGACGCCTCCGCCGAGCTGGCCGGCGGCCTGCTGGTCCGCGTGGTCTCCGGTCCGGCCCTCAAGGCCGACGCCGCGACGAAGACGCTCTCGCTCACTCTCCAGCCCGGCGAGACCGCCGTGCTCGGTTACTCCTTCCGCTGAACCCGCATCCCGGAACCCTTCCTCATGAAGCCTCTCCTCCTGCTCCTCGCCGCCGTCGGCCTCGCCGTCGCCGCGCCCAAGAACCCGCAGTCGGGCAAGCTGGCCACCATCGACGCCGTCAAGGCCGCCGAAGCCCGCCAGTCCGAATTCTACGAACGCGTCGAGATCCCCACGCCGGCCGGCGAGGTCTGCGAGGTCTCCTCGATCGCCCTGCTGCCCGGCAAGAAGGTCGCCATCGGCACGCGCCGCGGCGACGTCTGGGTCGCCGAAGGCGCCTACGACGCCGACGTCTCCAAGGTCAAGTGGACCAAGTTCGCCTCCAACCTGCACGAGCCCCTCGGCATGTTCTGGAAGGACGGCTCGCTCTTCGCCACGCAGCGTCCGGAGCACACCCGCCTGACGGACAAGGACGGCGACGGCCGCGCGGACAGCTTCGACACCCTCTGCTCCAAGTGGGGCATCAGCGGCGACTACCATGAATACGCCTTCGGTTCGGATCCGGACAAGAACGGCGACGTCTGGATGGTGCTCTGCCTGACAGGCTCCTTCCACGCCCACGCTCCGTGGCGCGGCTGGGCGGCCAAGATCACCCCGGATGGCAAGTTCATCCCCGTCGCTTCCGGCATCCGTTCACCCGGAGGCATCGGTCACAACGACAAGGGCGACTACTTCTACACCGACAACCAAGGCGTCTGGAATGGTTCCTCTTCGCTCAAGTGGCTGCGCCCCGGATCGTTCCAGGGCAACCCGACCGGCAACAAGTCGGCCGCCCTCGCGAATTTCCCCGCGCCGCCCGATCCCACCAGCGGTTCGCGCATCCTCGCCGAGCGGCTGAAGTTCCCCGAGTTCGTCCCGCCCGCGGTCATCCTGCCCCACGGACGCGTCGGGAATTCGCCTTCCGGCATCGCCTGCGACATGGCCAAGGGCAAGTTCGGTCCGTGGGAAGGCCAGTTGCTCGTCGGCGAGCAGACCGCCTCGCAGGTCCAGCGCGTCAACCTCGAGCAGGTCAACGGCCTCTACCAGGGCGCCGTGTTCCACTTCCTCGGCGGTTTCGAGGCCGGCCTGATCCCGGTCCGCATGGATCAGGAAGACGGCACGCTCTTCATCGGCGGTTCCAACCGCGGCTGGGGCTCGCGCGGATCGAAGACCTTCACCTTCGAGCGCGTGCGCTTCAAGGGCAAGGTGCCGTTCGAGATGCATGACCTCTCCGCGCGCGCCGACGGCTTCGAGGTGACGTTCACCCAGCCCGTCGACGCCCAGGCCGCGGCCGATGCCGCCAACTACTCCTTCGACGCCTTCACTTATATCTACCAGTCGAGCTACGGCAGCCCCGAGGTCGACCAAGCCACCCCGACCGTCAAGTCCGCCACCGTGTCGGCCGACGGCCTCAAGGTGCGCCTCGTCGTCGACGGCCTCGTCCGCGGACACGTCCATCACCTCGTCCTCGGCGACATCAAGTCGAAGGCCGGCGACGCGCTGTGGCACAGCGAGGCGTGGTATACGCTGAACGAGATTCCGGCCGCCAAGTGAGCTTGGCGGAGGGATTGGGCCAGGGCTAGGGCTGGGGCCAGGTAATTCAAGAGGGCGCCGTTCGGCGCCCTCTTTTTTGGGTAGGGTTGAGCGGTCCGCTCAACTAAGGCTGACCGGGCCGGTCAGCCCTACCTTGAGGCAATTGCGTCAACTCAAAGGGAGACCGGATGAATGGCTGGGTAGGGATGCGATGACATCGCATCCGTTCGAAGCCGTGGCGTGGGGAGTCGTCGGGCCTTAGCTAGTCTCGACGTTATTCGACGTCCGTCCGCGAACGGACGTGATGGTGATCACGTCCCTACCTTCTGCCCTAATGCTCCGAACTGGTCATATCACCGAGGGGAACACGGTTGCCACGAGGGCGCCGTGGAAAGAGAACAGCTTAACCCCCTAACCCCCGCCATGCATATCACCTGGATTGATTGGGTCATCGTCGCGGTCTCGATCCTGATCTGCTTCGTCCCCGCGCTCTTCCTCGCCAAGCGTTCGGGCGGCAGCACCGCCGAGTTCTTCGCCTCCGGACGTTCGGTGCCGTGGTGGCTCGCCGGGCTCTCGATGGTGGCGACCACGTTCTCGTCCGACACCCCGAACTGGGTGACCGAGCAGGTGCGCAAATACGGCGTCGCCGGCAACTGGCAGTGGTGGGCCTTCGCGCTGACCGGGGTCGCCACCGTCTTCTTCTTCGCCCGCCTGTGGCGTCGCTCCGGCGTCATGACCGACCTCGAGTTCTACGAGCACCGTTATTCCGGCGCCGCCGCCTCGGTCGTGCGCGGCTTCCGCGCCGTCTACCTCGGGCTCTTCTTCAACTGCTTCATCATGGGCATGGTGACCTTGGCCGCGTGCAAGATCGCCAACATCCTGTTCGGCCTGCCGGCGTGGCAGACCATCGTCGTCTGCGGCGTCCTCAACGTCGTCTTCGCCGCCCATTCCGGCCTCTGGGGCGTGCTCGTCATCGACATGGTGCAGTTCTTCATCAAGATGACCGCCGTGTTCGCCGCCGCCTGGTTCTCGCTCGTCGAGGTCGG
>SYID01000009.1 GCA_005798925.1 Verrucomicrobiota bacterium | reverse complement strand
GACTTCACCGCCTCCCTCGGCTTCGAGGTCAAGGGCGTCGACCACAACATCTCCAACATCGAGACCCAGGCCTTCAAGGACATGATCGCCGAGGCCGTGAAGCAGTTCCCGAACTTCAAGGTCGCCGCGACCACGCTCCGCCGCGTGATCACCGCCACGAAGAACGACTGGAGCGCCATCTGCTGGCACGACGGCAGGTTCTACGACAGCATCCCGTTCCCGGAACTCTAGATCCTCGACCGCGTCGGCGGCGGCGACAGCTTCGCCTCCGGCCTGGTCTTCGGCTTCCTCGAGCATAACGACGCCCAGAAGGCCGTGAACTACGGAGCCGCCCACGGAGCGCTGGCGTCCACGACCCCCGGCGACACGTCGATGGTCACCCGCAAGGAAGTCGAGAAGCAGCTCTCCGGCGGCGGCGCCCGCGTCGTCCGCTGATCGCCCTACCCCCACCCCTGCCCCTGTCCCTACCCCTATACTCATGTCCTCCCTCGATCTGTTCTCCCTCAAAGGCCGCGTCGCCGTCGTCATCGGCGGCACGGGCGAACTCTGCGGCGCCATGGCCGAAGGCTTCGCCTCCGCCGGCGCCCACGTGATCCTCGTCGGCCGCGATCCCGCCAAGGCCGACGCGCGCCTCGCGAAGATCAAGGCCGCCGGCGGCTCCGGCGAGTTCCTCTCCTGCGAAGCCACCCAGAAAGCCGACCTGATCAAACTCCGCGACGGCATCCTCGCGAAGCACGGCAAGGTCGACGTCCTCGTCAACGGCGCCGGCGTCAACTCGCCCACGCCCTTCTTCGACATCGACGAAGCCCAGCTCGACAAGATCCTCACGGTGAACGTGAAGGGCGTCGTCTTCGGCTGTCAGGTCTTCGGCGAGGCGATGGTCGCCGCCGGCAAGGGCTCGATCATCAACCTCGGCTCGGAATCGGGCATCCTGCCGCTCTCCCGCGTCTTCACCTACTCGGCCTCCAAGGCCGCGGTGCACAACCTCTCGAAGAACCTCGCCCGCGAATGGGCCGCGAAGGGCGTGCGCGTCAACACGCTCGTCCCCGGCTTCTTCCCGGCCGAGCAGAACCGCAAGGTGCTCACCCCGGAGCGCGTGGCGACGATCCTGGGCAAGACCCCGATGAACCGCTTCGGCGAGGCCAAGGAACTCATCGGCGCCTCCCTGCTCCTCGCGTCCGACGCCGGCAGCTTCGTCACCGGCGCCGAGATCGTCGTCGACGGCGGCTTCGCCGCGATGTCCATCTGAGCGAGACCGACGACGATGGCCTTCATGGACGACCACTTCATCCTCTCGACCGGCACGGCCCAGCGGCTGTACCATGGCGTGGCGAAGGACCAGCCGATCGTCGACTACCACTGCCACCTCAGCCCGAAGGACATCGCCGACGACCGCCGCTTCGAGGACCTCACGGCCATCTGGCTAGCGGGCGACCACTACCCGTGGCGCGCGATGCGCGCCAACGGCGTCAGCGAAGATCTGATCACCGGCGACAAGTCGACCTCGCGCGAGAAGTTCCAGGCGTGGGCCGAGACGGTGCCGTCCACGCTCCGCAATCCCCTCTTCCACTGGACCCACCTCGAACTGCGCCGCCACTTCGGCATCCAGGAAGTCCTCGAAGGCGCCACCGCCCAGAAGATCTGGGACGAAGCCAACCGCCAGCTGAAGCACGGCGACCTCACGGCCCGCGGCATCCTCAAGCTGATGAAGGTCCGCGTCGTCGGCACCACCGACGACCCGGCCGATTCCCTTGACCTGCACCATCAGATCGCGAAATCCGGCCTCGGCACCAAGGTCGTCCCGACCTACCGCCCTGACGCCTGCCTGAAGGTCCGCCAGCCCGAGCGCGTGCAGGCCTGGGCCAAGCGCCTCGCCGCCGCGACCGGCAAGGGCGCCGACACCTTCGCCGGCCTGATCGCGGGCCTGAACCAGCGCCACGACGACTTCGCCGCCGCGGGCTGCCGCGCCTCCGACCACGGTCTCGACACCCTGCCGGACGCCGCCTGCACCGAAGCCGAAGCCAAAGCCATCTGGGAGCACGCCATGGCCGGCAAGGCCGCCACCCTCGAGGAAGCCGAGAAGTTCACGGCCTTCATCATGCTCCACGTCGGCCGCCTCAACCACGCCAAGGGCTGGGCCACCCAGCTCCACCTCGGCGCCGTCCGCGACCCGAACCTCGGCCTGCTCAAACGCCTGGGCTCCGACGCGGGCTGCGACACGATCGGCGACTTCCGCCAGGGCCCGGGACTCATCCGCTGGTTCGGCACGCTCTCGGGCGAGAACGCCCTCGGGAAGACGATCCTCTACAATCTCAACCCCGCCGACACCGCCCTCTTCGCCTGCCTCCCGGGCTCGTTCCAGGACGGCGTGACGCCGGGCAAGATCCAGTATGGCTCGGGCTGGTGGTTCCTCGACCAGGAACGCGGGATGCGCGACCAGATGAATGCGCTGTCCGACCTCGGCCTGCTCAGCCGCTTCATCGGCATGATCACCGACTCGCGCTCCTTCCTCTCCTACCCCCGCCACGAATACTTCCGCCGCATCCTGTGCGACCTGGTCGGCCAGGACGTCGAATCGGGCCGCATCCCGGACCGCCAAGACTGGAACGAGCGCCTGATCGCCGACGTCTGCTACGGCAACGCCAGCCGATACTTCGGCTTCAAGAGCTAAGGAAAGTCCACGATCGGCTGGCCGTCCGCAGGACGGCTGGTCGGTCAGCGGGCCGACTGCAGGCTTCGCCAGGTCAGCGGGAGCTTCTCCCGGACGAGCTTCGCGGTCGCGCCGGGAAGTTTCTCCAGGGTCATGGGCACGTTGATCGTGTCCTCGCGTCCCACCTGCTCAGGCTGACGCCCGTATTTATATTCGTAGCTCAGCGAGCCGTCGGCGGCGAGGCCGACGCCCGGCCATGCCGGATTCGGGACGGAGATGTAAAACAGGTCGCCGGCCGAAGACTTGGTCACCGCCAGCATCTGGGCGGCCTGCAGCGAGCGCCACAGCGCCTCGGCCGTCCAGGCGGCGGGGTTCACCTGCTTCAGCTCCTTGGCGACGAGGGCGGCGTAAGGCTTGCGACCGTCGGTCTCATGGTCGCGCCAATAGCCGAACGCCGCGGAGATCTCCTCGGCGACCAAAGGATAATGGGTGCAGCCCAGCATCAAGGTGTCGATCGGCTCGGCCTTGTCGGCGGCGGCCGACCTTAGGAACGCCCCGACGTCGGCGCGGATGATGTCCCGGATCGGCGTCCTGACCGAGGGGTCGCCTTCGATGGCGGCGGCGAGCGTGGCCGAGCCCAGCTGAAGGACGGGACGGGCGGTGACCTTGGCGAGCGCCTTGGGATAGGCGTTGGAGGCGCAGGTGCCCACGGTGGCGAGCACGGCCACGCCGCCCTGCGAGTCGCCTGCGGTCTCGGCCAGCCCTTGGGCGCCCGCTTCGACGACGCCGACCACGATGACCGGCAATCCCCACGCCTTCACCGCGGCCCGGATATCCTCCAGACCATAGGCGGTGGCGGTATTGCAGGCGATGACGATGGCCTTCACCGGCGGCTTCGCGCCTCGGGCGTGCCGGCGTCCGAGCAGGAACAGGACGTCACGCAGGATGAGCTCCCGTAGGAAATCCGTGCGCCCGACGGCGGAGTAATTCCCGTACGGCATGTTGGCCTGGTCGCCGAAATAGACGAAGCGCTCGCCGGCGAAATCCGGCACGCCGTCCGCCCCCGCCTTGCCGGTACGGTTGTCGTGACGGTCGTGGGCCTTGAGGGCCTCGAGCACCGTGAGACCGCCCACGCCGGACTCGAAGACGCCGATCGGGAGGTCGCGGAGGTCTCCGCGATAATCCGCCGCGACGAAGCTCGCCGGGACCTCGCCCTGCGGGTGGGCCTTGGCATGGCCGATGGCGACGGCGACAGGGTCATCCGACGCACGCAGGACGACGACGGAGACGCAGAGCAGCGCGAGACGGAGGAAGGCGGCCATGGTCAGGTGCGGTCGGTCCGGTAGACGCGCTGCACGCGCTGCGTGAGCGTGCACAAGGCCTCCCATGGGATGCAGTCGGACCAGGCGCAGAACTCCGCGACGGTGATGCGGTCGCCGCCTTGCGCGCCGAGGATCGTGACGACATCGTCCACGGCCACGGCCGGGACGTCGGTGACGTCGACGATGGTCTGGTCCATGGTCACGCGGCCGAGGATCGGACAACGCACGCCACGCACGAGGAAGTGTCCGCGATTGCTGGCGGCGGTGGGCACGCCGTCGCCGTAACCGACCGCGATGACGGCCACGCGGCTCGGACGGGAAAGCACCTTGGTACGGTTATAACTGACGGCCGTGCCGGCGGGCAGATCCTTGACCAGGACGACGCGGGCATGGAAGGAAAGCACCGGTTCGGGGCGCAGGCTGGCCAGGAAGGAGCCCGCCGAGGGCGGCAGGCCGTATTGCATCAGGCCCACGCGCACGGCGTTGAAGGGGGCCGAGGCGGAGAAGCTCTCGAGGCCCGCGCTGTTGTCGGCATGGATCAGCAGGCCCGCGCGGACCGAAGCGGGGATCGTCTCCAGCAGACGGAGGAACGTCGCGCGCTGCGCGGCGGTGAAGGCCTGGTCATGGTCGGCGGCGGAGAAATGCGTGTAGACCCCGCGCCACTCGAGACCGGGTTCGGCGAGCACGAAGGCGAACAGCTCCGCGGCCTGCTCATGCCAGACGCCCGCGCGGCCCATGCCGGTGTCGACCTTCACGTGCACCTTCGCCCGGCGGTCGCGGCCGCGGACGAGGGCGGCGAGCGCCTGCGCTTCCGCGAGGGAGTTCAAGGTGATATCGAGCCCCAGCGCTACGGCCCGCGCGAGTTCGTTCGGCAAAGTGGGGCTGAGCAGCAGGATATCGGCCTCATGCCCGACTTCGCGCAGGATCGCGGCCTCGGCGACGTTGGCCACCGCGAAGCAGTCCACGCCGGCCTGCAGGAGGCGCGTGGCGACCTCGGGCATGCCGTGTCCGTAGGCGTTGGCCTTCACGACCGCGACATAACGCACGTGCGGCGGCAAGGCCTGCTTGATCCGGCCGACGTTGCGGTCGATGGCCGGCAGGTCGATCTCGACCCAGGCGCGCGCGGCGGAGGTGCTCATGCGTCGGCGCGGTGGCGCTCGCCGGACCAGGTCGCGAAATCCTGGGCGACGTTCAGGGCGTCCGGACGGGCTTCCTCACGGAGGAAACCGGGCTGGGCCAGCAAGGCCGGCAAGGCGGACCAAGGCGGCGGGACGGGGAGATGCGCCGGCAAGGCCGCGGCGGCGACCTCACCGCATGCGAACAGACGAAGGCCGGCGGCGTTCAGCTGCGCGGCCTCGGCTTCGAAAGGCGCGCCGAGCGCACCATCGGCGGCGACCTCGCTGGCGTGCCAGCGCTTGAGCCGCGATTCGACGGCCACGAGGAACGGGCCTTTTTCGCCGGCGACGAGCGCGGAGCGCGCCAGCGCGGAAAGGGATTCCCAGACGAAGATCGGCCGCGGCGCGTGCGCCGACCAAGAGCGCGCCGCGAGGGCGGCGATACGGATGCCGAGCACCGAGCCCGGACCGACGCAGAGCGCGAAGGATCGGATGTCAGCCAACGAGAGCTTGGCGTCCGCGAGCGCGGCCTCGACGCACCCGAAGAGGCCTTCCAAGGCGCCGTCGGGCGAGATGCCCTGCCCAGCCCAGCGGCCACCGGAGAGAACCCCCGCCCGGACTCCGGCGCGGGCGGAGCCGTCGAGGACGAGGCAGGGTTCAGGCGCGCTCATCACCTCAGCCTGGCGGCCAACGCAGGGAGCGTCCACCCAGCAGATGCACGTGCAGATGGGGGACGGATTCGCCGCCATCGGATCCGTTGTTGATGACGATCCGGAAACCCCGGGCGAGGCCGAGTTCGCGGGCGAGCCGCCCGGCGGTCAGGAGGAGATGACCCAGCAGGGCCTGGTCTTCCGGGGAGGCTTCGGCCAAACGCGGGACGGGCTTGCGCGGCACGACCAAGACATGGGTCGGCGCCTGGGGATCGATGTCATGGAAGGCGACGCAGAGCCCGTCCTCATGGATGAGCTTCGCGGGGATCTCCTTGTCGGCGATCTTCTGGAACAGCGTCTTCGGGGCGCTCATGGGAAATCAAAGCACGACGACCGTCACGCGGCGACGGCCGGCCTGGCGGGCGACGAGACCTTGCACCGTGTCGACGGCTTCATCGTAGGCGGTCCGCCAGCGGGTCGAACGGGCCCGGGTGCCGGCGAGATAGTGATCCTGCAGGCCGACGACCCAGAAGAGCACGTCGGCGGCCTCGCCGGTCGCGGCGAGGGCGGCTTCGACGCGCTCATGGGCCCAGAGGGCGTCGAAAGGCTCGGCGCGATGGTCGAGCACCGCGACGGCGGGCGTCGGCCGGTCCGGCGAAAGCAAGCGGAAGATCTGGACGGCGGCCGCGGCGAGGTCGGGGGCGCTGAGGCGCGGGTCGGTTTCGTCGTCGGCTTCGAAGACGCGCAGGACGGCGTCCACGTCGGAGCGCAGCTGCGGGGCGGTGCCGACCATCGAGGCCAGCAGCGCGTTGAGCGTGCGGAGGCGGATGGACTTCGGGAGCGCGGCGGTCACTTGGGCTTCCCTCCCTTGCGAAGCTGGTCGATGGCCTTGGCGAGCTCGTCGATGTCGCGGAACTCGCGGTAGACGCTGGCGAAACGGACGTAGGCGATCTGGTCGACCGCCTGAAGGCGCGCCATGATCTCCTCGCCGATCGCGCTGGAGGGGACCTCGTCGCCGAACTTCGCCTGCAGGTTCTCGACGATCTCGGAGATCATCAGGTTGATACGCTCGAGCTCGATCGGTCGCTTGTCGGTCGCCTTGCGGACGCCGGAGGCGATCTTGCCGATGTCGAACTCCTCCCGGGCGCCGTTGCGCTTCACGACGACCATGCCTTCGCGGACGATCTCCTCGATGGTGCTGAAACGGTGGTCGCAGGCCAGGCACTCGCGGCGGCGCCGGATGGAATGATTGCCCTTCCCGAGGCGGGTCTCCAGGACCTTCGTATCCTCGTGATTGCAGCGGGGGCAGAACATCGCTCAGAGCTGGAGGAAGTTGCCCAGCAGCCGGAGGCCGTGCTCGGTCGCGAAGGACTCCGGATGGAACTGGACGCCCCAGACCGGCAGCTCGCGATGGCGCAGGCCCATCACGAGACCGTCCTCGGTCCAGGCCGTCACCTCGAGGACGGCGGGGAAGGTGGCACGCTCGACGACGAGCGAGTGGTAGCGGGTCGCGGCGAACGGCGAAGGCAGTCCCTTGAAGACGTCGGTGTTGTTATGGAACACCGGCGAAGTCTTGCCGTGCATCAGGTGCGGGGCGCGGATGACCTTGCCGCCGAAGACATGGCCGATGGCCTGATGGCCGAGGCAGACCCCGAGGATCGGCTTCCTGCCGGCGAAGGCGCGGATCATGTCGCACGAAACGCCGGCTTCCGCGGGCGAGCATGGCCCGGGCGAGATCATCACGCGGTCGGGATTCAGCGCAAGGGCCTCTTCCACCGTGATCTGATCGTTGCGGTACACCTTCTGCTCCACGCCCAACTGCCCGAAGTATTGGACCAGGTTATAGGTGAACGAATCGTAGTTATCGATGACCAGCAGCACATGCGGACGATTTGCCCAGCGCCTTGCAGTGTCAAGGAACCGCGTCCCCGTGTGAACAAGTGAGCGCGGCGAACGTTGATCGCCGCGAGGGCGAGAGACAGGACCCGAACGGCGAACGGCAGATGGAGAAATCAGATGAATGATGGACGATGGAGGATAGGATCTGGGCGTTCATTTCATCCTTCGTCGTCCATCTTCCATCCTTCATCGGTTATCCCCTCTTTCAGCCCACCCCTACCCCCACCCCCACCCCTATCCCTCAGCCTTACCCTCCACCGTGAATTCCACCCCAAACCCCTCAAAAGTAGGCCTTTACAGAGCGAAGGGGGTGTGAATAACTATGTGAACGGCATGAAACAGCGTACCCTTGGCAAAGAAGCCTCCGTGAAAGGCAAGGCCCTCCACACCGGACAGGAGGTCACCCTGACCCTGAAGCCGGGCGCTCCGAACACCGGCCTGGTCTTCCGTCGCATCGACCTTTTCGGCAAGCCCGAGGTACGTCCGGTCTCGGAGATGATCACCGAGCTCGAGCGCAAGACGACCGTCTCTTCCGACACCGTCAAGCTGCACACCATCGAGCACGTCCTCTCCGCCCTCAGCGGCATGGCCGTGGACAACGCCGTCATCGAACTCGACGCCTCCGAGCCGCCCATCGTCGACGGTTCCGCCCGCCCGTTCACCACGCTCATCCACCAGTGCGGCGTCGTCGAGCAGGCTGAGCCGCGCGAGACGTTCGTGCTCACGCACCCGATCACGATCAACGAAGGCAGCCGGTCCATCATCGCCCTGCCCTTCGACGGCCTGCGCATCACCTGCACGTCCGCCGACGACCGCGGCATCCATACCCAGCACCTCACGATCGACATCGACGCCGAGACCTACGAGGCGCAGATCGCCCCGGCGCGCACCTTCACGATCTACGAGGACATCGAAGGCCTCATCGAGAAGGGCCTGATCAAGGGCGGCACGCTCGACTCCGCGATCATCCTGAAGGGCGACAAGATCGTCAGCAAGGAGCCCCTGCGCTTCAAGGACGAGCTCGTCCGCCACAAGATCCTCGATATCGTCGGCGACATCGTCCTCGCCGGCGTCCGTCTCAAGGCGCACATCATCGCCGTCCGCCCCGGCCATGCGCTCAACGCCCGCCTCGCCGCGGCCGTGCGCAAGCAGTGGCAGGAATCCAAGGCCCCCAAGGCCAAGGCCGCGCCCGCGGGGCCGAAGGTCGAAGCCCCGACGGCCCCCGTCGGCTCGGCGCTCGACATCCGCCAGATCCTCAACGCCCTGCCCCACCGCTACCCGTTCGTGATGGTCGACCGCGTGGTCGAGCTCAACGACGACTCCTTGGTCGCGATCAAGAACGTCACGATCAACGAGCCTTACTTCCAGGGACACTTCCCCGGCCAGCCGGTCATGCCGGGCGTCCTGCAGGTCGAGGCGATGGCCCAGGCCGCCGGCCTCATCATGCTGCGCCGCGGCGCCGCCGACGAAGCCCCGAAGGTCGTCTTCTTCATGAGCGCCGACAAGGTGAAGTTCCGCAAGGCGGTCACGCCGGGCGACACCCTCGAGATCCGCGCCAAGCTCACCAAGGTCCGCGGCCGCATCGCCGCCGCCGAGTGCGAATGCCTCGTCAACGGCGAGTGCGTGTCCTCAGCCGAACTGCTCTTCACCATCGCCGACTCGCCCAACGGCTGAACCGGATGGCCACGCAAGTCCACCCCACCGCGATCGTCGAAGCCGGCGCCCAGCTCGGCCGGGACGTCGTGATCGGCGCCTACGCCTACGTGGGCGGCGACGTCACCCTGGGCGACGGCTGCGTCCTGCACCACCACGCGACGGTCGACGGCTACGCGCAGCTCGGCCCGCGGTGCGAGGTCTTCCCCTACGCCTTCATCGGCGGCCGCACGCAGGACCTGAAGGCCCGCCCCGGCAAGCCCGGCCTCAAGATCGGCGCCCGCAACGTCTTCCGGGAATACGTCAGCGTCCACCTCGGCACCCAGGAAGGCGAATGGACCATCCTCGGCGACGACAACGTCCTGCTGGCCTATTCGCACATCGCGCATGACTGCGTGATCGGCAACCACCTCGTCATCTCCAGCCACTCCGCCGTCGCGGGCCATGTGCACGTCGGCGACCACGTGAACATCGGCTGGAACGCCGGCATCCACCAGTTCTGCCGCATCGGCGACCACGCGATGGTCGCGGCCTGCTCCAAGTGCGTCCAAGACGTGCCTCCGTTCGTCATCGCCGACGGCAATCCGTGCGAGAGCAAGATGATCAACGCCGTCGGCCTGAAGCGCTCGGGCTTCACCGACGAGGAGATCGCCACAGCCAAGCTGATGCACCGGACCTTCTACCGCGACGGGCTCAACACCACGCAGGCGCTTGAGAAAGCCCGTTCGCTGCCCGAGGCCTCCGGCCGTGTCGTGAAGGCCTTCGTGGACTTCGCCGCGTCGACCAAGCGCGGCCTGGCCTGAGACCTAGGCGCTTGCGCCTTCGGCCCGCCTGCCTAGTTTCGCAGGCATGAAAGCCCTCCTGCCCGCCGTCTTCGCCGTCGTCGGCACGCTCTCCGCGGCCGTCGTGGAGAAGCCACTCGAATACAAGGCCGGCGAGGTCCTCTGCGAAGGCTGGCTGGCTTACGACGACGCCGTGTCCGGCAAGCGGCCGGGCGTGCTCATCATCCACCAGTGGACCGGCGTCAGCGACCACGAGAAGGAAGCCGCGCGCAAGCTGGCTGGCCTGGGCTATAACGTCCTGGTCGCCGACATCTACGGCCAAGGCATCCGACCGCAGCCTCCGGCCGCCGGCAAGGAAGCCGGCAAATACAAGGCCGACCGCGCCCTCCTCCGCGCCCGCGCGAACGCGGCGCTCGACGCCCTGGCCCGCGACAGCCGCACCGACGCCGCGAAGCTGGCCGCGACCGGCTATTGCTTCGGCGGCACCGCCGCGATCGAACTCGCCCGCAGCGGCGCCAAGGTGCTGGGCGTCGTCAGTTTCCACGGCGGACTCGACTCCCCGACCCCGGCCGACGGCAAGCATATCAAGGCCAAGGTCCTCGCGCTGCACGGCGCCGACGACCCCTTCGTCCCGGCCAAGGACGTCGCCGCTTTCGAGGCCGAGATGAAGGCCTCCGGCGTGGACCACAAACTCGTGAAGTATCCCGGTGCCGTCCACAGCTTCACGCATAAGGCCGCGGGCAATGACAACTCCAAGGGAGCGGCCTACCACGCCGACGCCGACCGCGACTCCTGGTATCAGATGGAGCAGTTCCTGAAGCGGATTTTCTGACATGAGACCTACGCTCGCGCTCCTGATGCTCGTCTTGCTCGTCGGCTGCCAACCCACGGCGGAGACCTTGCGCGGGACGCCGGCGGAGCTGAGCGCCCTGCGGAGCAATGGCGCACGCAGTTTCACCGCCGGAGATGTCGTGACGTGGGCGCAGCTGGACGATCATTTCCGCGATCAGACGGTGAAACTCGCCGTCGGCCAGGCTGACGGCCAAGCCTTGCTAGGACGACTCGTCCTATTGGAGAACGGCGCCGAGGCGGCCGACTTCCTCAAGGCCCATGGGTGCGCCCAGATCTCCGGCCCCATCGGCGTACGCAAGCTGCCGACCGCCCTTGAGGTGGAAGTGGAACTCACCGGGAAGGACGGCAAGAAGCTCATCCTCATCCTGAAGTCCGACGGCACGCCGGCCGGCGAAGGCTGAAAACAAAAGAGCCGCGGATCGCTCCGCGGCTTTCGTTCCGTCCTGGCGGGCCGACTCAGGCCACGCGCTCGACGACGAGCGGGGGCATGTTCGGACGCTTGGGCGCGAGACGGTAGGCGTCGCGGAAGTACGGCAGCGCGGCGTCGACCTTGGCCTCGTCGTTGTAATGGATCATGATCAGCGGCTCGCCTTGCTTGACCTGCGTGCCGACCTTGCGGATCTCGGTGACGCCGACCGACGGGTCGAGCGTGCCGTCCTTGAGGGTGGCGAGCAGACGGACGCCTTGGGCGATCTTGCCGGCGTCGATGGTATGCACGTAGCCACGCTTCGGGGCGGGCAGCTTGCGGATGAACTTCGCCTTGGGGAACTTCGAGGGATCGTCGATCCAGTCGGTCTTGCCGCCCTGGGCGCGGACCATCGCCTTGAACTTCTCGAGGGCGGAGCCGTCCTTGAGGTGCTTCTCGACGGTCTGCTTGGCGGAAAGGGTCGAACCGGCGACACCGGCCAGACGCACGACTTCCATGCCGAGCTTAAGGACGAGGTCCTGCAGGTCCTCGGGGCCTTCGCCCTTCAGGAGACGGACG
>SYID01000111.1 GCA_005798925.1 Verrucomicrobiota bacterium | reverse complement strand
GCGGGGTGATTGGCTGACATAGGGGACTCACCCCTACTCACCATGTCACAGCGCCCTGTCACCCTCTTCACCGGCCAGTGGGCCGACCTCAAGATCGCCGACCTGCTCCCCAAGGTCAAAGCCATGGGCTACGAAGGCGTCGAGCTCGCCTGCTGGGGCGACCACTTCGACGTCGTCCGCGCCGTCAACGAGAAGGGTTACGTCGAGTCCGTCTGGGAGCTCCTGAAGAAGCACGACCTCGGCTGCTGGGCGATCTCCTCCCACCTCGTCGGCCAGGCCACCTGCGACAACATCGACGAGCGCCACCAGTGCATCCTGCCCGCCCACGTCTGGGGCGACGGCAATCCGGAAGGCGTCCGTCAGCGCGCGTGCGCCGAGATGGCGCTGACCGCCCAGGCCGCCCGCAAGTTCTTCGACGCCGGCAAGGCGTACATGGCCGGCAAGCCGAAGGGCTCCGGCAAGACCGTCGTCAACGGCTTCACCGGTTCCTCCATCTGGCACGCGCTCTACGCCTTCCCGCCCACCAACCAGGCCTACCTCCAGAAGGGGTACGATGATTTCGCCAGGCGCTGGAAGCCCATCCTCGAGGCCTTCGAGAAGCACGACGTCTACTTCGGCCTCGAAGTGCACCCGACCGAGATCGCCTTCGACATCGCCTCCGCCCAGCGCGCGCTCGACGCCGTCGGCAACCACAAGCGTTTCGGCTTCAACTACGACCCCAGCCACCTCGGCTACCAGGGCGTCGACTACGTGAAATTCATCCGCGCCTTCGGCAAGCAGATCCATCACGCCCACATGAAGGACGTCTGGTGGGGCCACGGCGACGGCTCCGTCGGCGTGTTCGGCGGCCACACCGATTTCTGCGACCCGCGTCGCGCCTGGGACTTCCGCTCCGTCGGCCGCGGCGACATCAGGTTCGAGGACGTCATCGTCGCCCTCAATGACGTCGGCTACGCCGGCCCGCTCTCCGTCGAGTGGGAAGACGGCCGCATGGACCGCTTCTTCGGCGCCGCCGAATCCGCCGCCTACGTCAAGAAGCTCGATTTCCCGACCAACAAGGTCGCGTTCGACGCCGCCTTCGACAAGTCCGCCCAGGGCAAGTAATCACCCCTCGCACGAACACACTCATGGCCACCAAAGTAGGCGTCATCGGAGCAGGGGGCATGCTCCAGTACCACGCGGCCGGCTTCAAGCAGGCCTACGCGGAAATCGTCGCCGTCGCGGATCCCGCGCCGGGCGCCGCGAAGAAGGCCGCCGAGAAGTGGGGCATCCCCCATCATTACGAGTCGGTCGAGACCATGCTCGCGGAGCGCAAGGAAATCCAGGCCGTCAGCGTCATCGTCCCTAACAAGTTCCACGCGCCGCTCGCCATCCAGTGCCTCAACGCCGGCAAGCACGTGTTCTGCGAGAAGCCGCCGGCGCTCAGCGCCCCGGAAGTCCTCGAGATCATCGCCGCCTCGAAGAAGGCCGGGAAGCACGTGATGTTCAACTTCAACAACCGCGCGCGCCCGGAGTCGCAGGCGATGATGAAGTACGTCGAGCAGGGCCAGGTCGGGAAGATCAACTCCGCCCAGGCGAAGTGGATCCGCCGCACCGGCATCCCGGGCTTCGGCGGCTGGTTCACCACCAAGGAACTCTCCGGCGGCGGCCCGCTCATCGACCTGCTGCACATGGTCGACCTTGCGATGTATTTCATGGGTTACCCCGAGCCGGCGCACGTCCTCGGCCAGACCTTCAGCGACTTCATCCAGGACAAGTCCTTCAAGGGTCCGTGGGGCATCCCGGACAAGGTCGGCGGCGTCACCGACGTCGAGAACGCCGCGCATGGCTTCGTGACCTTCAAGACCGGCCAGGTGCTGACCCTGCAGGTCTCCTGGGCCGAGATGATCAAGCGCGAGGAAGTCTCCGTCGTCTTCCAAGGCACCAAGGCCGGCGGCAAGGTCGAGCGCCTCTTCGGCATCGACGGCCTCGACAACACCGCGATCGACACCTGCGAACTCTACGTCCAGGAGAACGGCAACAGCGTCAACCGTTCCATCGTCACGCCCGCGTGCGAGGACATGGGCCGCATCGCCTCCGCCGCGAACTTCATCGAGGCCATCGAAGGCCGCGCGAAGCCGCTGAACACGCCTGAGCAGGCCTACCGCCTCATGCAGGTCATCGACGCCATCTACGCCTCGGCGAAGTCCGGCAAGCCCGTCTCCCTCTGATCCCCACACCTATGGCATCCCTCAACCGTAAACTCCGCATGGGCATGGTCGGCGGCGGCCGCGGCGCCTTCATCGGCGGCGTGCACCGCATGGCCGCGGCCCTTGACGGCAAGATCGAACTCGTCGCCGGCGCGTTCTCCTCGGACCCCGAGAAGTCCCGCCTTTCCGGCCAGGACCTCTGCCTCGACCCTTCCCGCGTGTACGCTTCGTACGCCGAGATGGCGAAGGCCGAGGCGAAGCGCCCGCTCGGCGACCGCATCGACTTCGTGTCGATCGTCGCGCGCAATGACCTGCACTACCCCGTGGCCAAGGCCTTCCTCGAGGCCGGCATCCACGTGATCTGCGAGAAGCCCCTCGCGTTCTCGCTCGCCGAAGGCAAGAAGCTCCGCGCCATCGTCAAGAAGAGCGGCCTGGTCTTCGCGCTGCTGCACAACTACACCGGCTACCCGATGGTCAAGGAAGCCCGCGAGTTCGTGGCCGCCGGCAAGCTCGGCAAGATCAACAAGGTCCTCGTCGAATACCCGCAGGGTTACGCCATCGGCGCCCTGCAGTCCGGCAAGATCCAGAAGATCGCCAACTGGCGCATGGACCCGAACTGCTCCGGCGTCTCGAACTGCGTCGGCGACATCGGCACCCACGCCGAGAATCTCGTGCAGTACGTCACCGGTCTCGAGATCCAGGAGATCGCCGCGGACCTCAGCACCTACATCCCCGGACGTCTGCTCGACGACGACGCCAACATGCTCGTCCGTTACAAGGGCGGCGCGAAGGGCGTCCTGCACGCCTCGCAGATCTCCACCGGCGACGAGAACAACCTCAACATCCGCGTCTACGGCACCCTGGCCTCCCTCGAGTGGCACCAGGAGCACCCGAACGAGCTGATCGTGAAGTATCTCGACCAGCCGCGCCAGGTGCACCGCCGCGGCAACTCCTACAACGGCGACGCCTGCAAGAAGTACACCCGCACGCCGTTCGGCCACCCGGAAGCCTTCATCGAAGCGTTCGCGAACATCTATCGCGCCGCCGCCGAAGCGATCACCGACCGACTCGAAGGCCGCAAGGCTCCGAAGGAAGGTTACGACTTCCCGTCGATCGACGACGGCGTCACGGGCATGGCCTTCATCGAAGCCGCGGTGAAGTCCTCGAAGGGCAACGCCCGCTGGACCAAGCTCGCCGACTGAGGCGTCCGCCAGCCGTTCACGAAGGCCCCGGCTTCCGGGGCCTTCTTATTGGTTGAGCCACCAGATGCTCGAGTTGAGCACGGTGGCGAAGCCGACCCAGAGCAGGTGCGGAATCTGGAGCAGGGCGGAGAGGCGGTGCCGCGGCCAGAGCTGGCGGATCCAGATGACGAGCAGGATCAGGTAGCCCAGGATGTCGATGAGCGCGAGGTCCGGACGATGCAGGCCGAAGAAGAGCAGGGACCAGAGCGAGTTCACGAGCAGGATGATGAAGAACGTGCGTCGGGCCGGACGGTCGGCCCAGGCGGTGGCTGCCGCGGCGCCCATCAGGACATAGAGCGTCGACCAGACCGGACCGAAGACCCAGTTGGGCGGATTGAAGGAGGGCTTCGCGAGGCCGGCATACCAGCCCTTGATTTCGGGCATCGTGGCGGCGGAGCCCAGTCCGCCGACTGTCAGGCAGAGGGCGATCAGCCCTATCAGCCGCCAAGGCATGCGCAGGCTGCTGCGTTCACGCCGCTCGCGGGCCAGTTCTTCGAGGCTGGGTTCCATGGCTTCATTTTCGACGTCGGACGCCGCATGGCAAGGCCCGGGGCGGAGTCCGCTTGCCATCCGCCGTTTTGCCCCCTCTTTTTAGGGCCTTATCACCATGTCCGACCCTTACATCCAGCAGCTCTTCGCCGAACGCATCGGCGGCGTCAATTACGGCAAGTCGACCGCGATCTACAAGTTCGAGAAGATCAAGCGCGCCAAGGCCGCCGCCAAGAAGGCGAAGCCGGACGTCGCCCTGATCGACCTCGGCGTCGGCGAGCCCGACGAGATGGCCTTCCCGATGGTGGTGAAGGCGCTGCAGACCGAAGCCGCCAAGCCCGAGAACCGCGGTTACGCCGACAACGGCGGCGCGGACTTCAAGCAGGCCGCCGCACGCTACATGAAGAATCTCTTCGGCGTCACCGTCGACCCGGACACCGAAGTCCTCCACTCGATCGGCTCCAAGGCGGCGCTCTCGATCCTGCCGGCTTGTCTGATCAATCCGGGCGACTACGTCCTGATGACCGTCCCCGGCTACCCGGTCTTCGGCACCCACGCCAAGTACTACGGCGGCCTCGTCCACAACCTGAAGCTCACCGCCGAGAACGCCTTCCTCCCGGACCTGAAGTCCGTCCCCGCCGACATCCTGGCCAAGGCCAAGGTGCTCGTGATCAACTATCCGAACAACCCGACCGGCGCCTGCGCGACCCTCAGGTTCTACGAAGAAGTCGTCGCCTTCGCCAAACAGCACAACCTCGTCGTCATCCAGGACGCCGCCTACGGCTCGCTCCACTTCGGCGCCGAGCAGGTCTCGATCCTGCAGGTCCCGGGGGCGAAGGACGTGGCCCTCGAGCTGCACTCGCTCTCCAAGAGCCATAACATGACCGGCTGGCGCATCGGCTTCGTCGCCGGCAACGCGCTGCTCGTCCGCGCCTACGGCGACGTGAAGGATAACTCCGACTCCGGCCAGTTCCTCGGCATCCAGAAGGCCGGCGCCGCCGGTCTCGACGAGGTCTCCATCCCGAAGGCCATCGCCGCGAAGTATTCCCGCCGCATGGACAAGCTCGTCGGCGTCCTCGCCAAGCTCGGGTTCCAGGTGCGCAAGCCCGGCGCCGGCTTCTTCCTCTACATGCCTGCTCCGAAGTCCGCCACCGGCCCGTCCGGCACGGTGAGCTTCGAATCCGGCGAAGCCTTCTCGCAGTGGATGATCACCGAGCACCTCATCTCCACCGTGCCGTGGGATGATTGCGGTTCGTTCGTCCGCTTCTCCGTGACCTTCGTCTCGGACAAGGGAGAGGCCGGCGAAGGCGAAGTCATCGCCGAGGTCGAGCGTCGTCTCTCGGCTTGGAAATTCAGCTTCTGAAGGCCTTTTTAGGCCTCCCTTTCTTGTCGGATTGACAGGGAAGGGCGGCTTTGTCCTTCTGAACGTCCAGTTGATTGGCCTGATAGCTCAGTTGGTAGAGCAGACGCCTGAAGAGCGTCGTGTCGTTGGTTCGATTCCGACTCAGGCCACCATTTAACGCCAGCCCATCCGATTCGACCCGGATGGGCTGGTCCTTTTGAGGCCTCAGCGGCCGAAGATCAGACGCCAGACCGAGAAATCCTTGCCGCGGTCGACCGGCTCGGCCGGGGGTGTCTCCGTGCCTTGGGCGAGAAGGGACATCCGCTTGGTCTCGGACTTGGTCTTCGATCCCTTGGTCGTCCGTTCTTCCCATTCGGCGCGCACGACGCCGAAGGAGGCCTCCTCGCTGCGCCAGACCATGCCGCGGAATTCCAGGACCTGTTTCGAGACCATCGGTGGGTCCGTGACGGTCGAGGCGAGCATGCGTAGACGTTCGCAGGCGAAGCCGCGGCCGGCGGCGGTGATCTCTTCCTTGGCAGGTTCGTCCGTCGTGAGTTCGCTCGTGTAAGTCAGTTTCGCCCAGTCGGAGACCCAGGCGATGTCCTCGCGTGTCATGTGGTAGGCGCCCTTCACCGGGTTGGAGAACACGATCTCCGCGGAGTTCTCGATCAGCCGGCTCGCGGCCGCGCGGTCCATGTCGGGGCGTACGAGCAGACGCAGCGGCGCACGTTCGCGGGAGCCCAGCCACATCACCGGCTCGACCGTGAACCAGACGAGGGCGCGTCCGTCGATCTCGCGGCCGGGGCGCACGGAAAACCTCAGTTCGCTCGCCGAAGCGGGCTGGCCGTCGCGGATCGTCTCCATGCGGTAGGTCGCCCAGGCGCCGGCGGCGGGAAGCTTCTCCGCGAAAATCTGCCACTGGGCGGGAGCGGTGACGACGCCCGTCAGGAGCAGGATGAGGGCGGTGAGGCGTCGCATAGGCCGATTAATGGGCATTTAAGGGACTTTTGGCGAGCATCGACCCGTCCCCGCCTCCTTTGCCTTTGACTCTCCAAGCCTCCGCCCTTGGAGTCGGGTCCTTCGTCATGGAATCCCTGGCCCAGTCTTCGACCTCCCACCGCACCGCGGCCGGTCGTGCCATCATTCCGGCGATGATTACCCTCATCGGGCTCTGAGCCCGCTGAACGGAACGCCCGACGGGCGACTCCCCGTTCCGCGGCGCCCGGAACGGCCCCCTCCCTTTACGCCTCTTTCCCACCCACACGACCATGGCACGCTCCATCGAAATCTATGACACCACCCTCCGCGACGGTTCGCAGGGGCAGGGCATTCATTTCTCCGTCGATGACAAGCTGCGCATCGCCGCCGAGCTCGAACGCTTCGGCATGGCCTACATCGAAGGCGGCTGGCCGGGCTCCAATCCGCGCGACGTCGAGTTCTTCGCCCGCGCGAAGAAGATCAAGTTCAAGCACGCCAAGCTGGCGGCCTTCGGGTCGACCCGCCGCAAGGGCGTGCGCGCCTCCGAGGACGCTCAGGTGCGCGGCCTCCTCGAGGTCGACACCCCGGTCGTGACGATCTACGGCAAGACCTCCGCCCTCCATGTCCGCGAGGTGCTCCGGTGCTCGCCCGAAGAGAACCTGGAGATGATCCGCGACACGGTCGCTTTCCTGAAGTCCCACCGCCGCGAGGTCGTCTATGATTGCGAGCACGCCATCGACGGCTGGAAGGACGATCCGGCCTACGCCATCGCCTCCATGCTCGCCGCCGTCGAGGGCGGCGCCGACCGCGTGGTGCTCTGCGATACGAACGGCGGCTCCCTGCCGGCCGAAGTCGCCGCGGCCACCCGCGCCGCCATCGCCGCGCTCAAGAAGACTCCCGTCGGCATCCATACGCACGACGACGCCGGCCTCGGTCTCGCCAACGCCCTCGCTTCCCTCGAAGCCGGCGCCTCGCACGTCCAGGGCACCGTCAACGGCATCGGCGAGCGCACCGGCAATTGCGACCTCACCGCCGTGATCCCCTGCGCCCAGCTGAAGTTCGGCTGGAAGTGCGTCTCCTCGACCTCGCTCAAGGGCCTTGCCGGCCTGTCCCGTTTCGTCGACGGCGTCGCCAACCTCGCGCCTGATCCGCGTCGTCCGTGGGTCGGCACCGCGGCCTTCGCCCACAAGGGCGGCACGCACGTGGACGCCGTCCGCAAGTTTTCCGCCGCCTACGAGCACGTCGACCCGACCGTCGTCGGCAACGAACGCACCGTGCTCGTCAGCGACCAGTCCGGCCGCAGCAATATCGTCCTCAAGGCGAAATCCCTCGGCATCGACCTCGACCGCGATTCGCCCGCCACCGCCACCGCGCTCGACGAGCTGAAGAAGCTCGAGCACGGCGGCTGGAGCTTCGAAGACGCCGAGGCGTCGCTCGCCCTGCTGCTCCGCCGTCACCTCGGCAAGAGCAAGGCCGCGCCGTTCGAAGTCGTTTCCTATCATGTCACCGCGCGCGGCGCCAAGGGCTCGGCCTATTGCGAAGCCGTGGTGCGCCTCAGCATCGCCGGCAAGGAGACCCTGACCGTGGCCGAAGGCGACGGCCCGGTGCATGCCCTCGACCAGGCCCTGCGTTCCGCCCTCGTGAAGTCCTTCCCGAAACTGGCCAAGGTCAGCCTCGTGGACTACAAGGTCCGCATCCTCGGCGGCGCCGACGGCACCGCGGCCAAGACCCGCGTGGTCATCCGTTCCTCCGACGGCAAGGCCTCCTGGGGCACGGTGGGCGTCAGCGAAAACCTCGTCGAAGCCTCCCTGCAGGCGATCGTCGACGGTTACGCCCACGCGCTGTCCTGATCTCCGACGGACCGTTGACTGCCTGCAAGGGCGGGGTAGAAAACTTCTGCCCCGCCCTTTATGCGTCCGCTCCTTTTCCTGCTCCTCGCGGTGTCTGTTTTCGCCGCCGACGATCCCAAGCTTCGCATCTATGAGCTGGGCAAGCTTGGTGCCGACAAGTTGAGCGACCTCCCGGCGCGCTATGCCGAAGCCATGGCCAAGGGCTATACCGCCGAGATGCCCAATCCGGTCTTCCGGCTGAGCGACTTGGTCTTCCTGCCGGAGGGTCGTCGGGAGCGGCTCGATCTTTACGTCTCTCATGGGCGCGACTTCAAGGTCCGACGTCCGGGCGTGCTCTTCATCCATGGCGGCGGCTTCACCAAAGGAGACAAGGCCGAGTACCGCTCGGCGAGCGTCAGCGCCGACCTCGCCCGCGCCGGTTATGTCGTCGTCAGCTGCGACTACGTGCTCGGCGCCAAGGACCAGCCGGGTGTCTGGCCGCGGAACATCGCCGACTGCCGGGACGCCGTCCGGTGGATGCGGGCCAACGCGGACGCGCTCGGCCTCGACCCGGGGCGCATCGCCGTCGCGGGTGGTTCCGCCGGCGGCTACCTCGCGCTGATGGTCGGTCTTTCCGACGACAAGACCGGCCCGGGCGGCTACTCACAGGCCAAACATTCCGCGAAGGTCTCGGCCGTCATCGACATGTATGGCGTCGTGAACTTCTCCAAGCACGGCAAAGGTCAGGTCCCGGGTGCTTCGGCCGCGGAGCAGGCCGCCTATCTGCCCGCCAATCAGTGCGATCTGCAGGATCCCCCCGTGCTCATCCTGCACGGCACGGCCGACACCACGGTCGACATCGCCCAATCGGACGAACTGGCCCAGGCCTTGCGCGCGGCGAAGGTGTCGCATGAGTATGTCATCGTCGACGGGGCGCCGCACACCTTCGACCTCCACCCCAAGGGCCGGGGCTGGCAGCGGACCGGTCTCATCGCCGGAGCCGAAGTGAGCAGTTCCTCCGCGAAGCCCGACCTCACCGAGGTGACCTTGGATTTCCTCGCGCGGACGATCGGGAAGTAAGGCTTACTCCTTGAGGCGGGCCATCACCGTCGAGCCTTGGAGCTGGACGTCGAAGCGGCCGGTGTCTTCGAGCATGCGGTAGAACTTCGCGTAGCGGGGGGCGTTGGCTTCGAGGCCGGGATGTTCCTGCAGGAGGAACTTCTTGATCACCTCGACCTTGAGCCATTCGCCGGCGGGCGCGAGGCCCGTGGCGACGTCGACGAGCGCGTCGATGATGTCCTGGCGCTGTTGCAGCTGGGCGCGGCGCTGGTCGGCCTCGGCCTTGCCTTGGGCCTGCTGGGCGGACGAGAGGTTCGGGCGGTCGCGGTAATCCTGGCCGGAGTTGTCCGCCGCCGGGTGGGGTTCGCGCGGCGCGCGGGGTTCGCGGGCCGGACGCGGTTCGCGCGGCGCGCGCTCGGGGCGGCCTTCCCGCGGGGGGCGTGCCTCGCGCGGGGTTCGTGGCGCGTCGGCGAAGCGGAGCTCCGGCAGCATCTTCTCGAACTGGTCGAGCAGGCCGGCGGCTTCCTTGTTCGTCTTGGGCAGGACGGCGCGGAGGGCCTGGGCGAGGAGGGCGAGGGCCTTGCGCGGATCGGATTTCGCGGCCTGCTCGTCGTCCATCCGGTCGCGCAGTTCGGAAAGGTTCAGGTAGTGGTGGGCCGTCGAACGGAGGGCCTTGTGCGTACGTTCGCCCATCACGATGATGCGGACGCCGAGGCGCTTCGCGTCTTCGACCACCGGCGTGAAATCGCTGTCGTTGGTGACGAAGATCAAGGTCGTCGGCGGGGTCGGGCTCGCCATTAGCTTGACCGCGTCGATGGTCAGCCGCATGTCGGCCGCGTTCTTGCCGGGCGTGTAGCTGCGTTGGTCGACGAGCTCGAGTTCGACCCACTCCTGGGCGGCGGTGCGCCAGCCGCTGAGGCGGCCTTGGAAGTCGCCGTAGGCCTTGGCGGCGGCGATGGCCGTGTCCCCGATGAAGCGGCGGAGGGTGGGGAGGTGCTGGTGGGAGACGTTGTCCGCGTCGATGAGCACGCCGATGCGCTGGTTGGGCTGGGCCTTGGCGGCCTCGGGCGTGGAGGTGGAGGCGGCCTCGGCCTGGCGCTTGGTCGGCTTGGCGGCGCGGCGCGGGGCGGCTTTGGCGGCGCGGCGGGCGCTAGGTTTCTTGGGCTTGGAGCGAGTCACGATGGTAAGGATGTCAACAGGTGCGGCCAAATCAACCGGACTACAATCGAAACCGTCCGGCGCCGCGTCCGATTATGTTCTTGGAACTCTTCTCATTTACGGTTGTTAAAACCTCGTGCTTTCCCGGTCATTAGTTTGTTGGTTTTCTCTCGTCATCCTTGCCTGGCCGGCAGGCGGGTCTTGCGCCCCTGAACCCACCTGGAAGGTCAAGTCCGGCCCTTGGGGCGAATTGGTCGTCCGGACGGCCTACTTGGAACCACCCGAGAACATCTTGGCGATCGTCGCGAAGCCGTCGAAGGTGACCCGGTGGACGTTCGAACAGACGACCGAGGGAGCCGTGCGGGCCGACCTGACGAAGGCCGGGGTGCCCGCGGCCGTCATCGAACGGCTCTGCAATCCCGTCCGGATGGTCGCCTCGGGCAACGATATCACCCTGCTTCCCGAGCTGGAAGACCTGCTGGCCATCCCGATGGAGGCGCGTTCCGCGCTTTATCAGCGACTGGCGAAGCACGCCGCCAACGAATATCAGCGCGATCCCGTCCACGTGCTTGGCGGCGACGTGGACGACTGGCTCGCCGAAACGGATTTGTCGGCCGAACAGCAGGACCTTTTCCGCAGGCTCCTCTGGAGGCGGGGAACAGGCTTGGTCTTCAGCGACATCCAGGCGCTGCTTTCCCTGGCGAAGGGCCCCGACGGCGTCGGCGCGGTCTTTCGCGCGGTCACCCGCGTGCGCAGCCTGCTCGTCGAGCTCAGGCTCCCGCTCACGGACGGCCGCGGAGCCTTCCTCGACTATTGGAGCGCCGGCGGCCTGAACATCGAACGCCTTCCCTACCTCGCCGCCGTCACCCGCCGGCGGGCTCCTCAGCAGCTCGATGTCACGCAGTTCCTTCCCGTGCTGGCCCGCCGGCGTGTCTACACCTTTCCGACGGCTTCTTTGGGTCTCAAGGGAAGGCTGCCGGACTGCCATTGGACTTCGCTTAACTTCTTCGAGGAAGAGCCCAAGGACCTTTATCTCGACTCCGCCAAGGCCTCGGAGCATCTGCTGGCCGCATACGTCGCGGTCGACCCGCCCTTCAGGTTCGGCGACGTCCTGTGCTTTCTGGACAACGGCGAAGGCCTCCACACCTGCGTCCAAGTAGCGGACGACATCGTGCTGACCAAGAACGGCGACAGCATCCTCGCTCCTTGGACCCTGATGCAGCTCAAGGATCTGGACGAGATCTACCGTCGCTCGCCGGACACCCGGGTCCAGGCCTACCGACTGAAGAAATAGCGACGTTTTCTCGCCTCGGCGCTGTCCCCGGCGGGAATCGAACCCACATCCTCGGTTTAGGAAACCAATGTTCTATCCGTTGAACTACGGGAACGCACCCTTTCGATAGTCTCGGCCCGGGCCGCGGGCAAGCCTGCATCGGCGGGCTGGCTTGACTCCTCCGGCTTTCGGCCAACTCCTTGGGACATGGTCAATTTACTTCCCGTCCTCGCCGAAGCCCCCTTGGTGATCCCGGGCTGGGCCTGGGTCGCCTTCCTCGGCTTCGTGGCCTTCATGCTGGCCCTGGACCTGGGGATCTTCAACAAGACCGACCATAAGCCTTCCTTCAAGGAGGCGGTGGCCTGGTGCGTCGTCTGGGTCTCCCTCGCGGTCGCCTTCGGCTTCCTGCTGTCCGCCTGGCGCGGACCCGAGGACGCGCAGTTGTTCGCCGCCGGCTATGTCCTGGAACTCGCCCTCTCGGTCGACAACCTGTTCATCTTCATCCTCGTCTTCGCCCACTTCAAGATCCCCGACCACCTCCAGCACCGCGTGCTCTTCTGGGGGATCATCGGCGCCGTCGCCATGCGGGCGTTGTTCATCATCGCGGGCGTCGCGGCCGTCGAGAGCTTCACCTGGCTGCTGCCGATCTTCGGCGCGTTCCTGCTTTTCACCGGCGTCAAGCTGGCCCTCGCGCGCGATGAGGACGAAGGCAAGGGGATGGACGAGAACCTGTTCGTCCGCGTCGCCCGGAAGTTCTTCCCCCTCACGCCGCACCTGCACGGCAACAAGTTCTGGGTCAAGGAAGACGGCGTCCGCCGCTTCACCCCGCTTTTCCTCGTGCTGCTCGTCGTCGAAGGCACCGACCTGATCTTCGCGATCGACTCCATCCCGGCCGTCCTCGGCATCCTCCCGCCGGACCTGCCGATCGAGGAGAAGCGCTTCGTCGCCTTCACCTCGAACATCTTCGCGATCATGGGCCTGCGTTCGATGTATTTCGCCCTGGCCGGCTTCATGCAGTATTTCCGCTTCCTCAAGCCCGCGCTCGCCTTCGTGCTCGTCTTCATCGGCTGCAAGATGATCCTGCCCTGGGCGGCGGCGGCGGGCCAGCCCGCCGGCCGGTTCGCCGCCTGGATGCCGGCGCGCTTCATCGACCACGGGCGCGTCCATTTCCCCACCGAGCTGTCGCTCGCGGTCATCGGTTTCGCCTTGTCCATGGCCATCGCCTTCTCCGTGGCCTTCCCGAAGAGGAAATAACCGAGGTTTGGTGTTTCCTCCCCGCCCCCCGGGCGTCACGCTGGCGGGCGTGTTCCGCGGCCGCTACCAGCCTTACCTGCCCTACCTGAAGGGCAGCCGTTCGCTCCTCGCGCTTTCCCTGTTCGCGGCGGTCGTTTTCGCCGCCGCCAACGCCTTCGGACTGCCCTTCCTCATGGGCAAGGTGCTCCCCGCCGTGTTCGGCGACGAGGCGGCCCGGACGGCTCCGCTGCTCTCCTGGCCGGCTTGGCTGGGCGGCGGGCCGCTCCTCGTCCTGCCCCGGGGCCATGAGCTCGCCTTCGCGATCGCTTTCCTGCCGGGCGTGATGCTCGTCCGCGGGCTGGGCGAATTCTTCTCGACCTACCTCCTCAACCTCGCCGGGCTGCGCGTCATCGAGGCCGTCCGCCGCGACGTCTTCGGCCGGCTGCAGCAGCTGCACCTGGGTTTCTTCGGGAAGATCCCCGTGGGCGACCTCCTCGCCCGCCTGATCAACGACGCGAACGCCGTCCGCCTCGTGCTCGTCGACGTCTCGAACGACCTCATCGTCCAGCCGCTGACCCTGCTCTTCGCCTTCCTCTACGTGGTCTGGGTGTGCTTCTCGCACGACAACGGCTACTGGTTCCTCGCCTCGCTGCTGGTGGTGCCCGCGGCGGTCCTGCTGGTGCGGGGCGTCGCCCGACGGATCCAGCATCGCACCCGCCAGGGGCTGGCCTCCGCCTCCGACCTGAACGGCATCGCGGTCGAGAACCTGCAGTCGGCCCGCGAGATCCGGGCCTATGGCCTCCAGGAGCGGGAAGGCGCCCGTTTCAACCAAGCCAGCCAGGAAGGCCTCCGGCTCCAGGGCAAGCTCGTGCGTTACGAGAAAGCGCTTTCGCCGCTCGTCGAGATGACCGCCGCCCTCGGGATCGCCGCCGCCATCGGCGTGGGCGCGGCCAACGGCTTCACGCTGAACGAGCTGCTGTCCCTGATCGTCGCCTTCTACTTCGCCTATGGTCCGGTCAAGCGGCTGGGCAACGTCTCCAGCCGCCTGAGCATGGCGCGGCCGGCGCTCGACCGGCTCGAGGAGGTCCTCCGCGCCCCGATCGAGGTCGCCGACGCCGCGGACGCGCGCGCGCTCGGGCGCGTGCGCGGCGAAATCGCGTTGGAGGGCGTGACCTTCGCCTACGGCGACGAGCCGGTGCTCCGCGACGTCAGCCTCGCCATCCCCGCCGGCCAGTCGGTGGCGCTCGTGGGTCCCAGCGGCGCGGGCAAGAGCACGTTCGTCAACCTCATCCCGCGGTTCTTCGACCCGCGGCAAGGCGTGATCCGGATCGACGGCGCGGACCTGCGTTCGGTCCGTCAGGCGGACCTGCGCGCCAACATCGCCCTGGTCTCGCAGGAGCCCGTGCTCTTCAACGAATCGATCCTCGAGAACATCCGCCTCGGCCGGCCCGGCGCGACCGACGCCGAGGTCCGCGAGGCCGCCCGGCAGGCCGGAGCGCTCGGGTTCATCGAAAGCCTGCCCGAGGGCTTCCTCACGAAGGTCGGCGAGCGCGGCGGCCGCCTGTCCGGCGGGCAGCGCCAGCGCGTCTCCATCGCCCGCGCCGGCCTCAAGGACGCCCCCGTGCTCATCCTCGACGAAGCGACGTCGGCCCTCGACACCGACACGGAGCGCGGCATCCAGCAGTCGCTCGCGCTGCTCATGAAGGGCCGCACGACGCTGATCGTCGCGCACCGCTTCAGCACGATCCGCGACGTCGACCGCGTGCTCGTCTTCGACGCCGGCCGGATCGTGGCCGACGGCACCCGCGAGGAGGCCTACGCGTCCTCCGAGCTTTTCCGCCGCCTATGGGACAATCAGGCGAAAGGCCTCGCGTGACATGCGCCTGCTGGTCGTCAAGTTCACCGGACTGCGCGGCGCGTTGGCCGCGACGGCGGGCCTGCGTACCTTGCGCGAACGGCTGCCCGGCGCGCAGGTGACGTTCGTGGCCTCTCCGGCCGCCGTGCCCGCGCTCGAGGGCTGCCCGGCCGTGGTCGAGACGATCGCCTTCGACCCGGCGGAATCGTCCCTGGCGCTCCTGGCCCGCCTGCGGCGGCGGCGCTTCGACGTCGCCGTCGCCCACGGCGCGCATCCGCTCGCCCGCCGCCTGGCGGCCCTCAGCGGCGCGGGCCGCCGCGCCTGCGCCGGGACGGCCCCGTTCTACCTGCGCCCCTGGCTGCATCGCCAGGTCTCCGGCGTCGTCGTCGATCCGCATGAGGCCGCCCGCGACCACGAAGTGCTGGCCGCCGTCTGCGGCTTCCACGCTGAGACGCCGGCGATGTGGTTCGCGCCTTCGCGCATGCAGGAACACGGGCTGATGGTCGAGCCGGGGCGTTTCGCGGTGCTGCATCCGGGGGCGACCCGGCCCGAACGGATCCTGGAGATCGACAAATGGGCGGTGGTCGCGCGCGAGCTCGTCGCCTCCCGCGCCGTCGAACGCATCGTGGTCTCGGCCGGCCCCTCCGGCGCCGAACGCATCATGGCCGAGGCCCTTTGCGGCCTCGTCGGGCCCGTCGCCATGTCGACCGGCGGCCGCCTCCGTTTCGCCCAGCTGGCGCGGCTCATCAAGGAGTCGCGCCTCTTCCTGGGGGCCGACTCCTCGGTGCTGCAGCTCGCGGCCGCCGTCGGCGCGCCGGTCGTCGGCGTCTACGGTCCGTCCGATTACGGCCGCGCCCGGCCGTGGGGCGCGATCCATCGCGCCGTCCGCGTCGACACCACGGTGTTCGAGGGCGAGGCCCGCGCGGACTACCTCGCCCGCATGGACCGCGCCCTCGCGCGCGTCACGCCGCGGCAGGTGCAGCAGGCCGCGGAAGAGGTCCTACGTCTCACCGCCCCCTGAGGGCGTCGCTTGACCTGCCTGCGAGTCTGGCGACATTAGCGCCGTGTCCGCCCCTTCCGCCCATTATGACGCCGTCATCATCGGGGCGGGCATGTCCGGCCTGGCCGCCGCGGTGCGGCTCGGGATGTTCGGGCGCAAGGTCCTGGTGCTGGAACGCCATAACGCCCCGGGCGGCCTCAATTCGTTCTACGCCCGCGGCAAGCGCAAGTATGACGTAGGCCTGCACGCGCTCACGAATTGGGTGCCGGAGGGCGCGAAAGGCGCGCCGCTGGTCAAGCTCATGCGCCAGCTGCGCATCCGACGCGAGGAGCTCGACCTCTGCCCGCAGCTGGGCTCGCGCGTGACGATGGCGGGCAGGAACCTGCGCCTGAACAACGACTTCGAAGCCCTGCTCGCCGACGTCGCTCGCGAATTCCCGCAGTCCGTCGACCGCTTCCGCGCGCTCGACGCCTGGGTCGCGGGGCTCGACGAAGCCGCGCTCGAGGCCCACGGCGGCTCGGCCCGCGCCTTGCTCGACGAGCGGCTCGGCGACCCGCTGCTGCGCGACATGCTGCTGCTGCCCACGTGCTTCTACGGCAGCGCGCTCGAGGACGACATCGAGGTCTCGCAGTTCGCGGTCATGTGGCGCTCGCTTTTCCGGGAGGGCTTCGCGCGGCCGTTCATCGGCGTCCGCCAGGTCATCCGCCTGCTCACCGACCGATGCCGCGAGCACGGCGTCGAACGGCGCATGAAGTGCGGCGTGACGCGGATCGAAGTGCGCGCCGGCCGTGCGGCCGCGCTCGTCCTCGACGACGGCAGCGAGGTCACCGCCGATGCGGTCTATTCCTCGGCCGGCGCCGTCGAGACGATGCGGATGCGTTCGGACGCCCCGCCCGCGGCCGCGGCCGCCGAGATCGGCCGGCTCGGCTACGCCGAGACGATCGCGACCTATGAAGCCGCCGCCTTCGCCGGTTTCGGCTGGCAGGACACCATCGTCTTCTTCTGCGACGCCGAGCGCTTCCGCTACCGGGCGCCGGCCGACCTCGTCGACCCTCGCTCGGGCGTCGTCTGCATCCCCAACAACTACCGATACGGGGAGGGCAGGGCGCTGGACGAAGGTTGGCTCCGGGTCACCTCGCTCGCCAATCACGACGCCTGGTGCGCCTTGCCCGAGCCCGAGTACCAGGCCCGCAAGCAGGAGTGGTGCGGCCGCCTTAATCGCGTCGCCCGGGCCCACCTGCCCGCCGTCGCCGACGCCGTCCATGACGCCGCGCTGACGTCGACCGACGTCTTCACGCCGCGGACCGTCCGCAAGTTCACCGGCCACCTCAACGGCGCCATCTACGGCGCGACCGTCAAGCGGCGCGACGGCCGGACCGATCTCTCCAACCTCTTCCTCATCGGCACGGACCAAGGGTTCCTGGGGGTCACCGGGGCAATGTTGTCTGGCATTTCCATGGCCAACCTGCACGGTCTGAAGGCGTAATCCCGCCGTCATGAGCACCCCCGCATTCCCGGCCCAGCCCCGCCCTCTCTGGAAGGACCTCCTGCACCCCGCCGTCATCGTCGGCGCCCTCGGCTACTTCGTCGACATCTACGACCTCACGTTGTTCATGACCGTGCGAGAGCAGAGCCTGAAGGACCTCGGGCTGGAGCATCTGATCAAGGGCGGCCGGTGGTACCATGACCTCATGTCCTGGCAGATGGCGGGCATGCTCCTCGGTGGCATCTTCTTCGGTATCCTCGGCGACAAGATGGGCCGCCTGACGACCTTGTTCGGTTCCATCCTCCTGTACTCCTTGGCCAACATCGCCAACGGCTTCGCCCAGAGCTTCGAGTCCTACGCCGCCTGGCGCTTCATCGCGGGCATCGGCCTGGCCGGTGAGCTCGGGGGCTGCATCGCGCTGGTATCAGAATCGCTCTCGAAGGAACGTCGCGGCTACGGTACGGCGCTCGTCGCCACCGTCGGCGTCTTCGGCGCGGTGGTCGCCGGCCTCATGGCCGAAGTCGTCACCTGGCGGACGAACTTCTTCATCGGCGGCGGCCTCGGGCTCGCCTTGCTCGCCATGCGCGTCGGCGTGCGCGAGTCCGGCATGTTCCATCACGCCAAGACGGCCGAATCGTCAGGCTCGGTTTCCCGTGGCAATTTCTTCGCGCTCTTCACCGACCGCGATCGTTTCGCCCGTTACGCCCGCTGCATCCTCATCGGACTTCCGACCTGGTTCATGATCGGCATCCTCGTCCAGCGCGCCGGTTCGCATTTCGCCCCGGCGATGGGCGTGGAGGGCGCGATTCTCTCCAGCCGCGCGGTGGCGCTGTTCTATCTCGGACTCACTTTCGGCGATTTCGGCAGCGGCTTCGGCAGCCAGCTGATCAGGTCTCGCCGCAAGACCGTCTTCGTCTTCCTGTTGTTCAGCGCCGTCTGCGTCGGCGTCTACCTGATGGGGACGACGGGGTGGACCGCGACGAGCTTCTACGGCCTGATCTTCCTGCTCGGCCTCGGCATGGGTTACTGGGCGATCTTCGTGACCATCGCCGCCGAGCAGTTCGGGACGAATCTGCGCGCCACCGTGGCGACCACCGTGCCCAACTTCGCCCGTGGTTCGCTGGTCTTGCTCACCCTGGGGTTCACGTGGCTGACGGGCACCAAGGAAGCCCCTTGGCTCAGCGCGCCGCAAGCCGCCGGAGTCCTGGCCGTGATCTGTTTCGGGTCCGCTTTCCTCGCGCTCTGGAAGATGGAGGAGACCTACGGCAAGGACCTCGACTACCAGGAGCAGAAGTAGGCGGCCTCGCTTACTTCTTGGCGGGGGCGGGCGCGTCGGCCACGCAGCGGAAGCCGGCGTGGTTGGTCGAGGTCAGCGTGTCGAGGCCTTGGCGCGAAGTAGCGCGGTAGCGGAAGCAGTAGCCTTCGTCGCAGAGCCAGGAGCCGCCGCGGATGACGTGCTGACCGAAACCGGTCTGCTCCGGGTCATGCCCGATGGCGGGCCCGACCGGGCCTTCCTTGGGCGAGACCTTGTAGTATTCGAGCCCATACCAGTCCTCGCACATCTCCCAGACGTTGCCGGCCATGCCGTAGAGACCGTAGCCGTTGGGCGCGAAAGACTTCACCGGCGCGACGGCGGTGAAGCCGTCGAGGCCGGTGTCGCGCTCGGGGAACTTCCCCTGCCAATGGTTGCACATGATCTTGCCGTCGGGACGTTCTTGGTCGCCCCAGACATAAGGCTGGTCCTGCAGGCCGCCGCGGGCGGCGACCTCCCATTCGGCCTCGGTCGGCACCCGCTTGCCGGCCCACTTGGCGTATGCCTGGACGTCCTTGTAGGTGAGGCAGAGCACGGGCTGGTCCCT
>SYID01000110.1 GCA_005798925.1 Verrucomicrobiota bacterium | reverse complement strand
GGTCTTGTTGACGTGCTGGCCGCCCTTGCCGCTGGAACGGTAGACGTCGACGCGCAGGTCGGCTTCGTTCACCTCGACGTCGATGTCGTCGTCGATCTCCGCGACGACGTCGACGGAGGCGAAGGACGTGTGACGGCGGGCGTTGGCGTCGAAGGGGGAGATGCGGACGAGGCGATGGACGCCGCGTTCGGCCTTGACGTAGCCGTAGGCGTTGGGGCCCTCGAGACGGAAGGTCGCCTGGCTGATACCGGCGCCTTCGCCTTCGGCGATGTCCTCGACCTCGATCTTGAAGCCGCGGCGTTCGGCCCAGCGCGTGTACATGCGGTACAGGAGGTCGGCCCAGTCGTTGGACTCCGTGCCGCCGGCGCCCGCCTTGACGGTGACGATGGCGTTGGACTTGTCGTGGGGGCCGGAGAGGAAGGAGGCGATCTCGAGGTCGGCGACGCCGCTGAGCAGGTCGGCGGCGAGCTTGCGGAGTTCCTCGAGCTCGGCGTCGGCGGTGCCGTCCGGCGATTCGGCGATGAGTTCCGCGAGGGTCTTCACGTCGTCGATCTGCCGGCGGAAGGCGACCTGGGGGCCCACGATGTTCTTGTAGCCGTTGCACTCGCCGATGACCTTCTGGGCGGCTTTCTGGCTGTCCCAGAAGTTCTGGGCACCCATCTGCTCCTCGAGCTTCGCGATCAGGGCCTGCTTGCCCGTCACGTCCAGGAACTTCCAGAGGTGACCGGCGCGGCGCTCGACCTCTTCGATCTGGGCGCGGATTTCAGGCGGAATATACATCGAAAGGAGCGGGGGGAGGGAGTGGCGTCCGCGACGGGCGGCAAGCGAAGGTCGGTGATACGGAGCCCGGGCGGCGTTTTCAATGTCAGAGTGCTCCGCCGCCGCATCAGGGTCGCACTTGCGCCCCGGCGAGGGAAGGGCATACATGCACCCTATGTCCACCCTCGAAGGCCTGAGTTTCGCCCAGATCGCCGGCCCCGTGCCTGAACGCCGGGTGCTCGCCAACGGCCTCGAGGTCATCTACTCCCACCGCCCCGGCATCGGCCTCTGCACCGTCCAGGCCTGGGTGCGCACGGGCAGCATCCACGAAGGCCGCTGGGAAGGTTCCGGGATCTCCCACTATCTGGAGCACATGGTCTTCAAGGGTACCGGCCGTTTCACGAACCGGGAGCTCACCGACGCCATCCACCGCAGCGGCGGTTCTTCCAACGCCTACACGACCTTCGACCGCACGGTCTATTATGTCGACGCCCCGCAGGAAGGTTTCGAGACCGCCATGGAAGCCATCGCCGACATGGTCTTCGATCCGCTGATCACCGACGCCGACGCGCGCATGGAGCGAGAGGTCATCCTGCGCGAGATCGCCATGTGCGACGACGAGCACGACCAGATGCTCGCCAAGTCGGTGCTCGAAGAGGCCGTCCGGGCGCATGCGCTCCGTCAGCCCGTCATCGGACATCGCGATCTCTTCGTGCGCATCACCCCTGACGACCTCCGCGCCTATCACGCCGGCCGTTACGTGCCTTCCAACGTGGTGCTGGCGCTCGGCGGCAGCATGACGCCCGAGGAAGCCTTCGCTTCCGCCGAACGCTGGTTCGGCCGCTTCGCCCGCCGTCCGCTCGTCGAGGCTCCGGACCAGTTCGAACCGCCGCAGGGCGGCGTCCGCCGCGCCGATCTGGTACGCGACGTCAGCACCGTGAAGGGCGTCTCCAGCTGGCGCATCCCGGGTCATTTCGACGAAGGCCGTCTCCCGACGGACCTCTTCCTGGGCGTGCTCGGCGCTGGCAACAGCTCCCTGCTTTGGAGCGAACTCCGCGAGAAGCGCAAGCTCGTGCACGCCATCGATGCCTCCGCCTTCGGTATCCGCGACCTGGGCCTGGCCTGGTGCGGCTGGAGCGGCGAAGCCGGATCGGATGCGGCCATCGTGGAGCGTGCCATCGCCGAGGTCGTGGACGGCCTGCTCCAGCGCGGCGTCACGGCCGACGAGTTCGCCAAGGTCCGACGCCAGTCCGTGGTGGGGATGGTCAACGGCCAGAAGAACATCCATGGCCTGACCAGCCGGGTCGCCCATGCGGCGACGATCGGCTACGACATCGCCTGGCCTCAGCGCGGGGTCGAGCATCTGGCGCGTCTGAGCGCCGAGGATCTCACCAAGGAGGCCCGCAAGTGGCTGCGCCCGGAGAATGTGACCCTCGGCACCATGCGCTCCGCGAAGGTTCAGCCCGTAGCCGCGGCTGCTGCCAGCGTCGCCACGCCGGATCGGTTCGAGACTTTGACGCTGGATAACGGCGTCCGGGTGGTGCTGCAACACGACGATACCATCCCCAAGGCGGGACTCGGCGTCTTCCTGGCGGCCGGCGTCGCCTACGAGGACGAAGCCAAGCGCGGCACGACGGGGCTGCTCGGCACCCTGTTCGCCCGGGATACCGCCCGCCGCTCCAAGGAGGAAGTCGCCCAGTTGGTCGACGGACTCGGCGCCACTTTCGCGGACCATGGCTCGCAGGTGTCCTGCGGGCTCTGGGGCGAAGCCTTGAGTTCCGACTTCGACCAGCTCGCCGAATTGGTGGCCGATGGCGTCCTGGATCCTCAGTTCCGTCACGAGACTTTCGCCACCGAGCGCGCCGCCCTGATCAGCGCGTGCCGCGAAGCCGAGGACGACATCGTCGAGAAGGCCCGCCTGCGTCTTCAGCGCCAATACTTCGGTTCGCACCCGTTGGCGATCGACGCCTGCGGCACGCCGGAGACCTTGGCGCGGATCGAACCGACGGACCTCGCGGAGCTGCATCGCAAGCTCGTCGTGGCGGACAACGTCGTCGTCGGCGTGAGCGGCGCCTTCGACCGCCGGTCCGTCATGGATTTCATCCATCGTCGTTTCGGGGCTTTGCCGAAGGCCGCGCTGAGCCGTCGGACCTTGCCTCTGCATGTGCCGGCCGCGGCCGCCCGCCTGCAGGAGCATGCCACCGGCGAGCAGGCCGTCGTGGCCTTGGCTTTTCCGCATTGCGGCTTCGCCCCGGACGAAGTCGTCGCGGCGAACGTCACCGAAGAACTCCTGAGCGGCATGGCCAGCGGCCTGTTCCGTCGCGTGCGCGAGGAGAAGGGCATGGCGTATTTCGTCGGCGCCACGCGCGTCGAAGTCGTCGACCAGGGCATGTTCTATCTTTACGCCGGCACCGCGCCGGCCTCCGCGGCGGCCGTCGTCGCCGAGATGCGCCTCGAGCTGGACCGCCTCCGCGCGGGCAAGTTCGGCGCGGACGAGATCGCGGACGCCAAGCGACGGATGCGGGTCTCCCGCCGTCAGGGCCGGCAGTCCGCCGGCGCCCGCATGCAGGGCGCCCTCGTGCGTGAAACCGCCGGACTGGGGGCCAACTTCGACGCCGAGTGGGAACGCCGCATGGCTCTGACCGACGAAGCCGCCGTGCAGGCCTTCGCCCGCCGTTTCCTGGATCCCAGGTTCGAGCAGGAGCTCGTCGTCCTGCCCAAGGCCTGATCAGGCCTCCGAGAAGTGGCGTTTCGCCACCACGGCCGAGATGATGCCGGGTATGGCGAGACTCAGCGCGAACAGGAAGTAGTGCGCGTACCCCAGCTTATCCGATAAGAAGCCTGCCCAGAGACCAGGAAGGTAGACTGCTAGGAGTGAGAACGTAGAAAGCAGCGCATAGCGGATAGCTGCACTTGGTCCGGCTGCCACCTTCATCATGGCTAGGATCAATGCGCAGAACCCTGCTCCATAGGCTAAATGTTCTATGAAAAAGACTGACCTTATGATCCACAGGTCGTGCGAGCCGTTAGCTGCGAGCCATGCTATGGTCGCCAGCGGGATGTGCATAGCGATACCTAGGGGGATTAACGAACGACCGAGGCCTATTCGTGCAATTACCTGCGATCCGATTATGCCCCCGAGTGCGGTGGCTATGATGACGGTCGGTATGCGCATTTCCGCATAAGTTTGTATGTCCAATCCGAGTCCCCCCTTCGTCATCGAGAGCGAGAAAGGCTTAAGGATATGCGCCATATGTATTTCGCTCGCTCGGTAGAATAGAATCAGGCCGAGAATCGCGAATAATCGGCTGTCTGTAATCAGCGATGAGAAGGCCTCCTTTATCTCCATGAAGCGCTGTGCGACCGTTCTCCCGTCCGCCTTGGTCGTAGGGTCACGGCTAAGCCCTGCGGCATTGATGATAAGAGAGACGAATGCGATTGTTGCTACTGTGATAAGTGCCCACGACCATGCATCAGAAGATTGCGGGCCATGATCCATTATACGTCCGGCAAGCCAGATGAGGCCGGGGCCGGCCAATACCATTCCCAGCTTTGATGCGAAACTTAGCAGTCCTGAGTGGGTCGCGCGCCTTCGGTCATCGAGTGTCGAAACGAAATATCCATCGAGGGCGAAATCGTGGGCGGCGGCCGCTAGTGAGACCGCCACGAGGAGTCCAAAAATCAGCTGAACAGACATTTTTTCATCCGCCATTTCCATCGCTATGCTGAAGAGCAGAAGCGATATGATCGCTTCGGTTGCCAGTATGAATCCTTTGGGCCTGAATGCTGAAACGAGAGGAGCCAGTAGAATCTTGAGCGCCACTATCAGTCCGAATATGGATACAACTATGGTGTTCTGGGTGTCGGAGTACCCCATCTTCTTCAGGAAGGCCGGGAGGGCCTCATCCCGGACCGCGGCGGGAATCGATTGGAACAGGTAAGCCGCGAAGACCCAGAGCCACGCGCGCCGGGGGATCGTCGCGGTCTCCTTCATGGCTTAGGCGCCTTCGCCGAGCTGGGCGCGACCGAAGTGATCGACCGAACGCAGG
>SYID01000109.1 GCA_005798925.1 Verrucomicrobiota bacterium | reverse complement strand
CGCCAGGTCCTGCGAGATGCCGGGCTCGTCGCGTTCGCGCGCGAGGCCCTGCGCGGCGCGCACGAGGGCCTCGAGCTGCGCCGCCTTGGAACGGAGCTGCCGGAGCAGCCAGATGCGGCCGACGGCCTTCGAGGCCTCGTTGGTCAGCAACGACAGGAAGGCGACGTCCTGCTCGGTGAAGGCGTCGAGCCGGTCGGAGTCGCAATTCACGACGCCGATGACGTTGCCCATGAGCTCCATCGGGACGGCGAGTTCGGAGCGGATGCCTTTGCGGAGCTCGACGTAGCGCGGATCCTTGGCCACGTCCGGCACGCGCTGGGGTTTGGCGTACAGGGCGACCCACCCGGTGATGCCCTGCCCTTGCTCGATCACGCTGGCCGCCGAATCCGCATCGAGCCCATTGCTGACCTCGATGCGGAGCGAGCCGGTAGCGGGCTCGACCAAGGCGATGGAGGCGCTCGAGGCCTGCAAGGTCCGGACGACCTCCTCGAGGATGAAGTCCAGCGCCTCGCGCGGGTCTTCGGTGGCGTTGACGAAGGCGCCGACCCGATACAAGCAGTCCAGGACGCGCGCGTCGCCGGGGCGTTCCTGGGGGAGCTTCCGGTCAGGCATGGTCAGAGCGAGTGATCCATGTCGAGCGCCGGGGCGTCGACCGAGGTCTGCCCGATCACGACGGCGGGCACGCCCGCGACGCTCGTATGGGCGGCGACGTCCTTCAGGACCACGGAACCGGCGCCGATCTTGGCGCCTTCGCCGATGGTGATGTTACCGAGGATCTTGGCGCCGGCGCCCACGAGCACGCCGGAACGGATCTTCGGGTGGCGGTCGCCGCGCGCCTTGCCGGTGCCGCCGAGCGTGACTTCGTGCAGGAAGGAGACGTTGTCCGCGACGACGCTGGTCTCGCCGGCGACGAAGCCCGTGGCGTGGTCGAGCAGGATCCCGACGCCGAAGCGCGCGGCGGGATGGATGTCGACCCCGAGATGCTCGGAGACCAGTGACTGCAGGTGAGCGGCGAGCTCCTTGCGGCCGCCCTTCCAGAGGGCGTGCGCGAGACGATGGAGCGAGATGGCATGGAAGCCTTTGAACCAAAGGTAAGGCACCAACGCATGCTCGGTCGCCGGATCGCGCTCGAGGGTCGCACGGATGTCGGCGCGCATCTGCGCGAGGACCTCCGGATCGGCGGACACGGCTTCGCCCAGCACGCGCAGGATGACGGGCAAGTCCTGGGCGGTCGGGGTGATGCGCTCGGCCAGCCGCTGGATCATGCCCGCGCCGAAGCCTTCCCGGTCGAGGACATAACGCTGCAACATCGTCGCCAGCGCCGGCTCGGTCTTGGCGACGGCGGCCGCACGGGCGCGCAGCTCGGACCAAAGCGAGGCTTCGTTGGCGCAGACCAAGGCGATGGAACGGGCGTCGGCCATAGGGAGGCTCATTAATTCGTGGTTTTCCGTCATTTTGGCAACCCATGAGTCAAAATCGCGTAAAAGCCCCCCGGTTCGCCTGATTTACGGAACTTGGCGACCGCGAAGGGGTTGAAATCCTTGAATCATCCCCTACTTATATCCTCCTCCCCCAACACACCATGCGCATCCTCACCTCCCTCCTCGCGTGCCTCGCCGCGATCGCCTCGTTCGCGGCCCCCGAAGTCGGCCAGCCGGCTCCGGACTTCACCGGCAAGACCCTCGACGGCAAGACCGTCAGCCTCGCCGACTTCAAAGGCAAGACCGTCGTCCTCGAATGGTACAACCCCGGCTGCCCCTTCGTGAAGAAGTTCTACGACGGCGGCAAGATGCAGGAGTTTCAGAAGGAAGTCGTCGCCTCGGGCGCCGTCTGGCTCGTCATCAACACCGGCGGTCACAAGCTCGAATCCGCCACCTACTACCCCGGCACCGTCATCCAGGACGCCAACCAGAGCATCGGCCGCGCCTATGACGCCAAGGTGACTCCGCACTGCTTCGTCATCGATGGCAAGGGCACCCTCGTCTACAAGGGCGCGATCGACAGCATCTCCTCTTCGAAGTCCGCTGACATCGAGAAGGCCACCAACTACGTCCTCGCCGCCGTCAAGGCCGTGAAGGAAGGCAAGGCCCCTGAAGTCACCAGCACCAAGCCCTACGGCTGCGGCGTGAAGTACAACAAGCTCTAAGCCGAAAGGCCGAGCACGACGAAGGGCGTCCGCAAGGACGCCCTTTTTGTTGCCTGCAAGTCCCGCCCTCAGGCGACGCCGGTCGCCTGCAGGATCTTCGCGTGCACCTGGTCGTTGCGCAGGTGCGGAGTGAAGAGCTGGGAACCCGGACCGCTGGAGCAGAACTCCACCATCTCGCCGGTGTGGTTGTTGCTGGTCCAGCCGATCGAGGTGTACTTCATGAGCGCGGCTGAGAGCGTCTTGGTCGAGGTGATCTTGGCGCGGTCCTCGGCCTTGAACTTCAGGCCCGTCGCCTTTTCGGCGGCCGCGACGAACTCCTTGGGGGCGAGGCCCTTGGTCTTGGCGCCCAGCAGCTCGAGCGACGACGTGAAAGCGGTCATGCGGTCGAACGCGGGGGTGGATTCGGAATAAGAAGGAGCGGACGTGTCGAAGTCTTCGCTGCCGAGGCCGTTGACATTGAAGCCGCCGGTACCGTGGTCGGTCGTGACGATCAGCAAGGTGTCCGGATTCTTATCGACGAAAGCGAGGACGGTGGCGATGGCCTCGTCGAAGGCGACCTGCTCCCGGATGGCGGCGGCGCCGTCGTTGCCGTGGGCGGCGTGGTCGATCCGGCCGCCCTCGACCATGAGGAAGAATCCTTCCGGGGCGGAGCTCAGGCGTCGCAGCGCGACCTTGGTCATCTCGGCGAGGGTGGGCGTCGAGGCCTTGAGTTCGGCCGAGTTCAGGCGGTCGATCTCGAACGGGATGTGGCTCTTGCTGAAAAGACCCAGCAGCGGCGCCTGGCCGGCGTCCGCCAGGAGCTGATCACGGTCGAGGGCGAGGCCGTAGCCGGCCTTAAGGTAGGCGGCCCGGAGGTCATCGCTGAAATACTGCGTGCCGCCGCCGAGGACGACGTCGACGCCGCGTTCGAGATACTGGGCGGCGACGGCCTTCTGGTCAGAGCGCTTCTGGACGGTCGTCGCGAAGCCGGCCGGGGTCGCGTGCGTGGCGGTGGCGGTGGTGACCAGACCGCAACGCTTCTTGGCGGCGTTCATCTTCTGCACCAGCGTGACGGGCTTGCGTCCGTCCTGGGTGATGTTGAGCACGCCGTTGTCGATGCGCTCGCCGATGCCCCAGCAGCTGGCGGCGGCGGCGGAGTCGGTCACGATGCCGCTGGCGGAGTCGGTCTCGCAGAGCGAGCGGACGACGGGACGCTCGGCATACATCCTCATCCAATGCGACGAGCGCTTCTCCGTGCGGGTCAGGTAGGTCTGCGCGGCGGTGAGCACCGAGAAACACATGCCGTCGGAGACCATGAAGATGACGTTCTTGGCCTGGCGCTTCGCGGAGTTGGCGGCGGCTTCGCGGCCGTCGGCGCCGAGGGCGCGGGCCGAGCCGGCCCCGAAGACGAGGCTGCCGAGACCGGCTAACTTCAGGAAGTCGCGACGAGAGGAGGAACGGGGCTGGCTCATGGTGCGGGTATAGGCTCAAAGGACCCCGCCGGGCAATCTCAGTTACCCAGGAGTCCGTGAAAACGGCGTGACGGTCAGGCCCGGGGGGCGGCCGGAGCGGTCGGAGCCGTCGGGACGTGCGCCTTGAGGCGACGTTCGGCGACTTCGGCCGACACCAGGGCCACGAACTCGGCCAAGGTCCGGTTGCCTTCGAAGGACTTGTCGGCGCGGGAGCGGACGTTGACCACGCCGGCTTCCTTCTCCTTGGCGCCCACGACGAGCATGTGCGGGACCTTGGACATCTCGGCGCGGCGGATCTTGGCGCCGAGCTTGTCGGACGAACCGTCGACGCTGCAGCGGATCTTGGCGGCCTTGAGGACCTCGGCCAT
>SYID01000108.1 GCA_005798925.1 Verrucomicrobiota bacterium | reverse complement strand
CGCATGCCCCGGGACGCAGGCGTAGTTCGTCCCCGGCCCTTCGCCGCGGGCCGTATTGACGTCGGAGTGGCAGACGCCGCTGTAGAGGATCTGCATCGCGACGTCCGTCGGGCCGGGCGCGCGCCGGGGGATCGGCAGCGGGGCGAGCTTCGAGGAAGGGGCGGCGGAGCCGTAGGCGCGGGCTTGGGTGGTCATGGAAGGCCACACCTAAAATCCGAGCGCTGGCGTGCGCAAGCCCGCTTATGGGCTCAGCCTTCCGTCGGATCGTAGAGGCCTTGGCGCACGACGAAGCGGATGACCCCGGCGACGTCATGGACGCCGAGCTTGCGCATCAGGTTCGTGCGATGGTTCTCGACGGTCTTGGCGCTGATAGCGAGCTTCACCGCCACTTCCTTGCTTGAGTGGCTTTTCGCCAGCAGGACCGCGATCTCTTTCTCGCGCTCCGTCAGGGTCGAGCCTTTCGCGTCGACTTCGCTCTCGGGGGCCTTCAGCGCGTCGGCCATCGCCTTCTGGAAGGCTTCGCTGAACCAGGTGTCGCCGGCCGCCACCGCGTCGACCGCCTGGCGGAGCTCGGAGAGCCGGGCGCTCTTCGGCACGTAGCCGCGGACGCCCACCTTGAGGAGCCCGCGGGCGAGCTGCTTCTCGGACTTCGCGGAGAAGATGAGCACCTTCAGCTCGGGCTGGGTCTCGTGCAGCTGGCGGAGGACTTCCAGGCCGCTGATCCCCGGCAGGAGAATGTCGAGAATGAGGATGTCGGGCTTGAGCTGCTTCGCCAAGGCCAGGCCCTCGTTGCCGTCGGCCGTCGAACCGAGCACGCGATATGAGCCGCGGGCTTCCAGCATTTCGATGATCAGTTCACAGATGGCGGTCTGGTCTTCCACGACCACGACCGTTTTCGCCTTCCGGGAAGATGTCTTCATGGGGGTTGAACACAGTCTGGCCATTGCCCCGTCCGCAGGCGAACGCAAAAACGGTCCGCCGAACCGGCCTATTCCAGCGCCGGATCGACAAGTCCCTGGCGCACGACGAAACGGACCAGTCCGGCCACGTCGCGCACCCCCAGCTTCCGCATGAGATTCGCCCGGTGGTTCTCGGCGGTCTTGATGCTGATGTTCAGCCGGCCGGCGACTTCCTTGCTGCTGTGGCTTTGGGCGATGAGCACGGCGATCTCCCGTTCCCGGGGCGTCAGCTGTTCGAGCATCCCTTCGCTCAGATGGACGGGCGAAGCCAGCGCCTGCCGGACGGTGCGGCCGAAGTCCTCGTTGAACCAGGTGTTGCCGTCGGCGAGCGCGTCGAGGGCCTTGCGCAGTTCCGAGAGGGGGCCGTTCTTGTTCACGAAGCCATGGATGCCCGCCTGCATGAGGGCGCGGACGATGTGCGGCTCCTGCTTGCCGGAGAAGATCAGCACCTTGGTCGCGGGCAGCGCTCCGCCGATCCGGCGCAAGACCTCCAGTCCGCCGACGCCGGGCATGACGACGTCGAGCACGAGGATGTCGGGCTTCAGCCGGAGGGCCAGTTCGACGGCCTTGAGCCCGTCGGAAGCCGTGCCGACGGAAACGCACCGCGGGTGCGACTGGATCATCTCGGCGACCAGGTCGCAGACCGCCGACTGGTCTTCCACGACCAGGACGCGTCGCTTGCCGGGCGGGGCGTAAGGGTACGACGGACGTGCCGGGGAGGGGAAGGCGGAAGCGAGCCCGCCTGGACGGGTCACGCGGATCTTGCGCGCTGATATCTTCATGGAATCAATACATGAAGTATCTCCGGAATTGTGCCACGTCTATCAACGGAAAGAAGATGGGGCGTATCACCCATCAATGAATAAGCAGAATGGTTCAGCCCTGATAATTGTCCTGATGGCGGCGGTCCTGCTCGCCGGCGTCGCCGGCGTCGCGCTGTCCTTCTGCGGCCAGGCCGGCGCGGAGACGGATGCGGCCGCGCGCAGGTTCCGCCTGCGCGGCGAGGCTGTCTCCGCGGCGCTGCGGGGTTTCGCCGGACTCCAGTCCGCGGCCGGTCCGGACGCACGGCACACCTTCAAGCCCCGTTTCGGCAGCCTCCGGGTCGGCCATAGTGCCGCGGAGTGCGAATTGGACGGCGAGGTCATGGTCGGCGAGGTCCGCTGGCGATGGGCTGTCACGGACCTTTCCGCCCTCCGCGACCGAGCCGCCGGCACCCAAGCCGCCCTCGGCGCCTCCGCGTGGGCCCTCGGCGCCGCGGCCCGGCCGAAGCTTCCGCGGGCTTTGCCGGCCGCGCCCACGCCTGCGCAGCTTCGGGCGCTGGCCGCCGGCACGCCGGAGTTCTTCGGCGTAGCCGCCGGAGCGGGCGAAACCTGGCAGACGCGCGGCCTGCTGACCGATTCCGTCCGCGGGGGTTGGCGGACCGACCTATCGGATCCCGGCGTCCAGGCCGGATTGTTCGGTCCGGAATTAGCCGGAGTCTTTTCCTCCGAACCTTGGCGACGTCCGCCTGCGAGAGGCTTGCCGATCGCGAGGTGTGAGACGGACGGGCGTCTGCTGTCGACCGTGCCGATGATCGCCGACCTGCGTCTGAGCCTCGGTTTTTTCAATTCGCGTCACGACGGTCGCCACCGGTTGCGTTTCCATGGCTCGGGCGTGCTGTGGAATCCCACGGTCGTGCCGGTCCTGGCTGGTCCGCAGGGCAAGGTGTTCCTGGTCGAGATCAACGGCGCGCCGGAGGTGGCCGTCACCAATCTGGAAACCGGCGCGGGCTTCGTGGCGGACCTCGACGAGTGTCCGCAAGCGGATTTCGGGGCTGTCCGGCAAGGGCCGCGGGAGCGCGGACTGTGGTTCTGGGCCGAGGTCGCGGATCCGCCGGGGCAGGGGATGACGGGGCGCGGGCTGCTGCCGGGGGAGGCCTATGCCTTCGTCAGCCCTTCGGCGGAAACGCAACCGCAGGGTCTGGCGCGCATCCTTTCAACCCAGACATGGCGCATGGACAAGGGCGCGCCGGCGACGGGAGCCAGACGGCCGTCGGGCGATGTTTTCCGGCCGACGGACCGAATCGAGATCGTCGGACGTTTCCGGCGGCCGCTGACCGTACGCCTTCGCGGTTATGCCGGCGAGCCCTCCCGCGAGGCGCCGATCGCGGATTATCCGGGTCCGGTGTTCCATGTGTGGGAGAACGTCCGTTGTCCTGACTTCCTGATCCACACCACCGGCGCGGACTATTCGCGGGAGGATAGCTCCGGGTATCACATCGGCGAGCGCCGCGCCTGCCTGCGGCTGCGGCTGAGGCCGAGGACCTGGGAGGATTTCGCGGAGGCCGCCGGTTCCGGTCGCCTCCTCCGCGGGCGTTGGGACCTGTCGCGGGGTGAGGACGCCGACGAATGGCGCGTCGAGCCGCCGGTCCTGTCGGCGTTGGATGTCGTCGACCATGACGCCTCGGCGCTCGCCGGACCGCTCTGGGACCTGCGTCCGAACCGGCACGACGCCGCGGAGCCGGGAGCCTTCGCTTCATGGCGTCTGCGGGATCTTCCGACCTGGCCGATGCTCTCGGTCGGCGCATGGAGGCATCTCGAACCGGCCGGAGGCACGCGATGGATGCAGGCCTTGGATCGGCACTTCCATTCGGCGACCCCGACGCTGTCCGAGCCCGGCGCGGCTTCGCATCAGCCTTTTTATCTTCTGGCGGACCCGGAAGCTTTCGCGCCCGCTGCGCGATGGCGCGTCCTCGGACCGTGGAACGTCAACGCCTCCGACCCTCGGGCGTGGGAGGCCTTCCTCGGCGATGCCACCGGTGTCTGGCGGGCCGAGGCCGGCGGCCCGGTGACCGGCGAAGGTGTTTCCGGGGCATGGTTCTTTTCGAGGCCGTCCGGGGCCGGCCAGCCGGCGTGGGGCGCCTTGACTTCGTTCGACCTTGGTGACTCCTCCGTGGCGTTCTTGTCTGAGACGGCCGGCGCCGCGCAGCGGGCGAATCAGTCCGCCCGATGTCTGTCCCCCGTCCAATTGCGCGCTTGGGCCGAGAGCATCGTCTCGCTTCAGTCCGAATGCGGTTGGCCGTTCCCCTCGCTGGAGTCTTTCGCCCGGTCCCCTTTGCTTGGGCGCTCGATCGAAGCCGCCGGCTTGAACGACCTCTTGGTCGGCTCGCCGGCGGGGTTGCCCATGCGTCTCGAGGCGGCGGACCTGATCGAAGCCTGGGCGCCGGTGCTGACCGTCAGAGGAGACACCTTCAAGGTGGTCGGGCGGGCGGAGGGTCTGGGCGGTTCGGCCGTCTGCGAATTGCTGGCCCAGCGGGAGCCGACCGAGCATGCGCCGGCTTTCCTTGGTCGCCGATTCAGGATAATCTCCGTGCGTTTTCGTAATCCCTGAGAGGGCGGGGGGCTTGACTGCCGACGGAAAAAGCTAAGATGGAAGGGGTATGCACGAATCCAATCCCTTCATCGTCGCTGACGCCCCGGCCGCCGACCGCGCGGCCTTCTTCCGCCGTACCTACGGCCTGGTGGCCGCTTCGTTCGGCGCCTTCGCGATCGCTCTCTACGCTTTCTTCGTGAGCGGCATCGCCCACTCCTTCATGAGCGCCATCGCCGGCGTGGGCTCGTGGGGCATGCTCGGGGTGATGGTCCTCTTCTGGATCGGAACCACGGTCGCCCAGTCCCTGGCCTTCAGCCGCGCCTCCCGCCTCACGCAGTATGCCGGCCTGGGACTCTATGTCCTCCTGCAGGCCCTGATCTTCGTCCCGCTGATCTATTACACCGCCATCGTCACCAAGGGTAACCCTGGAGAGATCCTTATCCCGGCCTGCCTGGCCACTGGCGCGCTCGTCGTCGCCCTGACGGCCGTGGTCTTCATGACCAACCTGGACTTCTCGTTCCTCAAGGTCGCCATCGTCATCGGCAGCATCTGCGCCCTCGGCATCGTCATCGTCTCGCTCTTCGCCGGCTGGTCGCTCGGCGCCTGGTTCTCCATCGCGATGATCGTCCTGATGGCCACGGTGATCCTTTACCAGACCAACGAGGTGAAGAACACCATGGAGACCGACCAGCACGTCGCCGCGGCCTTCGTCCTGTTTTCGTCCTTCGTGACGCTGCTCTTCTACGTCATCCGCCTCTTCGCGGGTCGTCGCGAGTAAGGCTCCCTGCGAGGAAACTTCCGAGGGCTCCCCGGTGTTTCACCGGGGAGCCCTTCTTCTTTATGCGCCGTTTCCTGTTGCTCCTCCTCACCGTCCTATCCGCCGCTTCGCTGTCGGGCCAAGGCAAGATCCGCGAGCTGCTGTCAGCCAAGGCGCCAGAGGGCTGCGTCGAACAGTCCTGGGAGGTCGACGGCGTGAAGCGAACGGCTCTCGTGCGCGTGCCGAGCGGGGTGACGGGTCCCCTGGCCTTGGTGTTCGGCTGGCACGGCCATGGCGGCCGCTCGACGCATTCTGCCAGCCGCTGGGGATACGCCGAGCTCGACAAGACCTCGATCCTGGTCTTCCCGCAAGGGCTCCCGACCGTCTCGCCGCTCGTCGACAAGGAAGGGCGCATGCCGGGCTGGCAGACGTCCGTCACGAGCGAAGGCGGACGTGACCTGCGTCTCTTCGACGTCATGTTGGCCGACCTCAAGAAGAAGCATGCCGTCGACGAACGTCGCATCTACTCGATGGGCCATTCCAACGGCGCGGCTTTCAGCTACCTGCTCTGGCAGGCCCGTCCTGAGGTCCTCGCCGCCATCGGCTCCGTGGCCGGAAGCCTCCGCGGAGATGGCAAACCCACGACGCCGCTGCCGGTGATCCACGTCGCGGGGAAGAAGGACCCCTTGGTCAAATTCGCCTGGCAGCAGGCGACCTTCGCCGCCGTGCGCCGGTTCAATGGTTGCGCCGAAGAAGGCCAGCCATGGGCCAAGGAAGGCGTGCTGGACGCGACGATCTATCCCTCGGGCAAAGGCGCGCCGCTGGTGACGGCCATCCACGAGGGTGGCCACGAATACGCCAAAGGCTCCACCGAGCTGATCATCCGCTTCTTCAAGGAGAACCCCAAGGCTGCCAAGTGATCAGCGGCCGGGGTCGTCCGTCAGGATCGAGAGGTCGTCGAGGTAGAACTCGGTCTTCTCGTCGGCGTTGCTGATGAAGCCCACCCAGTCGAGGGTCTTCATGTCGGGGTGACGGCAGGGGAGGTCCTTGAACTCCTTGGTCGGTTCGCCTTCCGGCGTGACCTTGAGGTTCCAGCGGCCCGTGACCGCGTCGCCGATCACGGCGGAGAGCTCCAAGCGGAGCCACTTCCGGGCGGGCACGGGGAAATCGAGGCCCTTCACGCCGGTCAGCCGTCCGTTCTGAATAT
>SYID01000107.1 GCA_005798925.1 Verrucomicrobiota bacterium | reverse complement strand
GGGGTTGGGGTAGGGGTAGGTTTAAAGGCGATGCACGGGCTAGGCAGGCACAAAAAAGCCCCGGAGGTCCGGGGCTTTCGCTGACATGCCTGACGGCTTACTTGCCGAAACCGGCGGAGGGCTTGCCGTCGGCCTCGAGCTTGCCGGCGGACCAGAGGACGGCGCGTCCGACGAGGTCGAGGTAGCGGGCGTCTTCGACGGTGGCGTTATTATGGCCGATCGTGGTGCTGAAGATGCGGGTCTTCTTCGGGCCGAACTCGTTGGTCCAGGCGACGATGGCGTTGGCTTCGGAGGCCGGGGTGACCTTGCCCTTCTTGTCCTTCTTCTCCGGGATCTTCTGGTTGCCGGTGGCGAGGGTCTTGGCGCCCAGGACCTGGACGTTGTTGTAGAGCTCTTCGTTGATGGTGGTCCAATCCGCGAGGCCGGCGGTGACCGGGTGGGACTTGTCGGTGAAGCTGATGGCGATCGGCTGCTGCGGGCCGTGGCCGGTGGACTGCAGGCCGAGCATCTCGTACCAGCTGGCGTTGTCGTCGCCGGCCTTCACGGGCTGCTTGAAATTGCCCCAGCGGTAGCTGTGCATGGCGCAGTGGAGGTTCACGGCGGGCAGGCCGTTCTTATGGGCGTTCACGATATTGGCGACATAGGCCTGGTCGGTGATGTCGGCGGCGCACTCATCGTGGACGACCACGTCGAAGTTCTTGCCCCAGTCCGGGTTCTTGAAGAGTTCGAAGAGCGGCTTGGTGGACTTGGTCGGGTCGTAGGCGACTTCGACCACGGCGTTCACGCGGGCTTCGATGCCCTTCTTCAGGACTTCTTTCTGCGTGGCGTAATCGTGGCAGCAGCCGCCGGCGACGACGAGGACGCGCAGGGGCTTCTGCTCGGCGGCGAGCGGGGAGGTCAGGCCGGCGAGGGCGGCGAGAGCGAGGAGGGTGCGGAGTTTCATGGGGTATCTGGGATAAAGGGGGCGAGGGGGTCGGCGGGCAAAAGAAAAACCTACTTCTTAGGCTTCGGGGCCGGCTTGGGGGCGGCCAATGCCTTCTTGGTGTCGGCGATCGCGGCCTTGGCCAGTTCGTCGGGGATGGGCTGGCCTTCGACGAAGGCGTAGAGGGCTTCCTTCTGCTTTTCGGTCAGCGGATTTTCGTCCTTGGGCGGCATGACGTCGCCCGCGTTACGTTCCAGGAAGACGCGGGCCAGCAGCATGCTGCTGTTCGGCTTGCCGATGACGAAGGTGGGGTTCTTGCCGCCCTTGAGGGTGGCTTCGAGGGTGTCGAGGCGGAGCTTGCCCTTCTCCTTCTTCGGACCATGGCAGGAGACGCAGTGCGCCTCGAAGATCGGCTGGATGACTTTGGCGTAGTCGGCTTTTTGCGCCGCCGTCAGCGGCTTGGCTGGCTCAGGTTTCTTCTTCGTGGCCGTCGGCGCGGCGGCCGCCCAGGCGGCGAGCAACAAAGGGAGCAGCGCACGCATCGGCTTATTTCTTCGGGGCCTGCTTAGGCGCCTTGGTCGCGGCGAGGGCGGCCTTGGCCACGTCGTCAGGGATGGGCTTGCCTTCGATGAAGAGGGCGAAGGCCTGGATCTGTTCCTTCGTCAGCGGATTGCCCTCGGTCGGCATGAATTCTTCGTCCGACGGGTCGAGCGTCACGCGCACGTGCATGAGGCTCTTCTGCAGGTCGCCGGCCACGAAGGCCGCGCCCTCGGAGCCACCCTTCTTGAGGGCTTCGAGCGAATCCATGCGCAGCTTGCCTTTGACCTTCTTGGCGCCGTGGCACTCGACGCAGTGGGCCTCGAGGATCGGGGCGATGACCTGCGCGTAGTCGTCGCGCTTGGCGCCGGGTGCGACGTCGGTCACGGCCTTGTCCGGCCGCGGCGAGGCGACCTTGTTCGGCTTGAAGGGGAAGCCCTCCTCGTGGACGATCTCGCCGCCGACGTGCGCGGCGAAGCTCATCACCCCGATGGCCGCGACTTGGCCGGCCAGGCGCACCTTGAAGGACTGGGCGAGGAGCAGGCTGGCCAGTCCGGCGAAGGCGGAGGCCCCTATGCCGGCCCAGAGGTGGAGTTCGATGGCTTCGCCCGCGAAGCCGTTGAAGTGCGCGTGCAGGATGCCGCAGAGCACCGCGCCCCACGTGCCGGCGGCGGAAAAGACGGACAGGCGACGCACGGTCGCGGTGGCCTGTTCGTGGCGTTCGAAAAACTCGAACAGCGGCACGATGAGCAGCACCGCGGCCGGGATGTGCAGGGCGAGGATGTGGAAGTTGCCGAGGATGGACAGGATGGCCGGGCCGCGCTCCGCGCCGTCGGGGGGCAGGAGGAAGGCCAAGGCGACCAGGAGGAGATTAGCGCCGGCGACCAAGCCGACGGCCTGTCGTAAGGTCAGGGAATGCAGGCGTTCTTCGAGGCGGTGAAGGGTCGTCATGGGACGGAAAGGGGTCTGGGTGGTATGGAGTCGCTTCGGGGTGGGGTCAAACGCAAGCGACCGCGCTGAGGCCCTCCCTATTTAGACCCAAAAAAAGCCCGCGGGTTGCCGCGGGCTTTTCGTCAGCAAGCCGGCCGGCTTACTTGGCTTCGATGAAGGCCTTGATCTTGGCGACCTGCTCCTTGGTGAGGGGCGGGTTCTTCTCGTGGGACTTCTTCGGGGGCATCGCGAGGTCGTCCTCGGGGCTGGTGAGCGAGAGGCTGACGGTCTTGTAGAGGGAGCTCTTGGAAGCGTCGCCCCAGACGATGCCTTCGCCGGCTTCCTTGCCGCCCTTGACGATCGACTTCAGGCTGGAGGAATCGAAGCCGGCCTTGACCTTTCCGTTCTTGGCCTTCTTCGGGTCGTGGCAGTTGGCGCAGCTCTTTTCGAGGATCGGGGCGATGTCGGCCTTGAAGGCGGCTTCGTGGTCGACGGCGGCGAACGCCGAGGTGGACGAGAGGAGGGTGAGGAGGGCGAGGGTACGCATGGGTGTGATAAGGTAACACCAGCCAAAGGGAAAAGTTGCCGGCTGGGGAGCAAAAAGTGGCCTATTCGCGGATCGCCCAGGCCCGGCAGGCCTCCTGCATCCGGGTCGGGATGAACGCTTCCACCCGGGTTCCTTCGGGCAGGGCCTTGGAATGGATGATCGTAGCCCCCGCATGCAGCTTGGAGAGCATCGCGTACTGGTCGTGGGGGATGAGTAGGGTCATATGCTCATCCCGGCTGGCGGCGCATTCCTCAAGGCGCTGGAGCAAAGCCGGGAGGCCCTCTCCGGTCTTGGTGCTGATCAGCTTGGCGTCCGGGTAGGCCGCCAAGGCCTGGGCGCGTTCGACCTCGTCGCAGAGGTCGGCCTTGTTGAGGACGGTGATGACCGGGCGGTCGCCGGCGCCGATCTCGGTCAGCACCTGCAAGGTCGTCGCGGCGTGCTTGTCACGTTCCGGGGAGCCGAGGTCGATGACGTGCACCAGGAAGTCGGCCTGCACGGCTTCTTCGAGCGTGGCCTTGAAGGCTTCCACGAGACGGTGAGGAAGGCGGCGCACGAAACCGACCGTGTCGGTCAGGAGCAACGCGCGGCCGGAGGGCAGGGAGAGGCGACGCGTGGTGGGGTCGAGCGTGGCGAAGAGCTTGTTCGCGGCGAGCACTTCGGAGCCCGTGAGCTTGTTGAGCAGGGAGGACTTGCCGGCGTTGGTGTAGCCGACGATCGAGAAGGTCGGCAGCGGGACGCGTTTGCGCTGCTTGCGCTGGGTCGCGCGCTGGGCCACGACTTCCGCGAGGTCGCGGCGGACCTTGGCGATCTTGTCGCGGATCTTGCGCTGGTCCATCTCCAGCTGCGTCTCGCCGGCGTCGCGCTGCTGCGTGCCGCCGCCGCGCTGGCGGTCGAGGTGGGACCAGAGGCGCTTCAGGCGCGGCAGCATCTGCTGCAGCGCAGCGAGCTCGACCTGCAGCACGGCCTCGCGCGTCTTCGCGCGGGTGATGAAGATGTCGAGGATGATCTCCTGGCGGTCGATGGCGCGCAGCTTGGCGTCCTTCTCCCAGTTGCGCTGCTGCGCGGGCGTGAGCTCGTCGTCGAAGATGATCAGGCCGCATTCCTTGTCGCGGGCCAGCTGGGCGATCTCCTCGAGCTTGCCGGAGCCGACGAGCGTGCGCGGGTTTTCTTCGCGCAGCTTGGCGACGATCGAGCCGCGGATCTCGACGCCGACGTTGGTGACGAGCTCATGCAGCTCGTCGAGCAGCATCTGGGCTTCCTCGGGGGTGTCCTCCGGACGCTGCAGGCCGACCAGGATCGCGCGGTTGGCGCGGGCGATGACCTCGGGGTCGAAAGGGTCGAGCGGCTTTTCTTTTTTGTCTTCGGAATCGTCGGACACGTGGCGGAAATGAAAAGGGGAAGGTTACTTTGGCGATCGGCCCTAGTCAGGCGAGATAAGATTCAGGTGGAGGCCGCCGCATGGTGGCCTCGGGTAGGGGCGGGACTACGTCATGCCCGGGCACGGCGTAGCCGTGCCCCTACCTTGCGTCCACCATGCAGCGGACGGTTCCCCTCCGGTCAACGCGTCGACCTGTCCTCGAATCCGGCTTACCGGTCGAACTGCACCCAGTCCACGTTCATCAGGCCGCCGCCTTTCTTGGGGTTGGTCAGGACCAGGTAGACGTCATGGCGGCCGGACGTGGGCGTGAGCTTGGCCTTGTTCTCCATGAACTTGCCCCAATCGCCGGTATGGGCGATGTCGACGGTGGCGACGATCGGTCCGGTCGGCGAATCGAGGCGAACTTCGATCTGGCTGCCCTTGGCGCCTCCGCCGACGGAGGCGTTGACCTTGATGTTCTTGGTGTCGGCGAGGTTGAGGTTGGCGAACTTGAGCGTGGCTCCGTGCTGGGTGGACCCGACGGCCTTGCCGGTGTTCTTGCCGCCGGTGATCTCGGCGGTCTCGGCTTCGACGCGACGGTGGCGGAGTCGCACGACACCCTTGCCGGTCAGCGGGCCGGCGGCGCCGGCGCCGGCGTCGGTGACGACGGCTTCGAGGAGCAGGGTGCCGGGCTTGTTGTCTTTCGGCGCGGTCAGCTGGCCTTCGAGGCCACGGGTGAGGGTCGGGCCGCCCTTGCCCTTCTCGAGGGCGAGCATCCAGCGGAGCATGATCGCGACTTCGTCCTCGGTGTGCTGCGGGTGGGCGAGCATCGGGACCTGGCCCCAGACGCCGCTGCCGCCGAGGCGGACCTTCTTGTTGAGGAGGTCGTCGGCGCCAGGCTGCTTCCGGTATTTGTCGGCGATGGCGACGAACGACGGTCCGACGAGTTGGGTCTCGACCGCGTGGCAGTTGAAGCACTCGCTCTGGCGCATCAGCGAGAGGCCCGGGTCGACCGCCACGGCCTTGCCGTCGGCGGGGAGGAAGGCGGAGGTCACCAGCGTGCGCGCGGCGAATTCGGCGGGCTTGGCTTCGGAAGTGCCGTCCTCGGCGTCCTGCGCGGCGATCTTGAAGTCGAGCGGCTTGCCGGGCGTGAAGAAGTCGCCGTCCAGCGGGGCGAGGAAGCGGACGGTCGGCATGGTGTTGCCGACGACGACGGGGGTCGTGCGCGTCACGGAGCCGCCTTGGCCGTCGGTGACGGTGAGTTCGACGTTGAAGTTGCCCGCGGTCTCGAGGGCCACGGTCAGCTCTTCGCCTTCGCCGAGCTTACGGTCGCCGGGCTGCAGTTTCCAGGCGTAGCTCAGCTTGCCGCCGTCGAGATCGCGCGAGCCCTTGGCGGAGAGCGTGGTCTTCAGGGGAGTCGGGCCGGCCGGGGTCGAGACGGCGAGTTTGGCGACGGGCTGGAGGTTGCCGCGCACGTAGGAGATCTTGAGCAGGGCGGAGTCCGGGTTGACGCCCCAGGTGTCGCCGTAGTCGAGCAGGTAGAGGCAGCCGTCGGGGCCGAAGGTCGCGTCCACCGGGCGGCGGAGGATCGTCGCGCCGTTGTCGATGAGCGCCTGCTGCTTCTTGCGCTGTTCGTCGGTATTGGCGGTCACGAAGGCCGTGGGCGCGAAGGCCTCGAGGCCCTTGAGATCGGAGTTCGCGTCGAGGCGGGCCCACTTGATGAACGGCCGCTGCCAATCCCAGAAGAGCAGGGAGCGGTCGAAGTGCTTCGGGAAGCCGTTGGTCTTCTCATAGGACTCCTGCCAGTAGAAGACCGGGCCCGCGCAGGCGGTGCGGCCGCCTTCGCCGAGTTCCGGCCACTGTTCGGAGACCGCGTACGGCCAGTAGAGGAAGGCCGGCACGGCGGGCGGGAGCTCGACGAGGCCGGTGTTGTTGCGGCTCTTGTTCAGCGGGGCCTTCGGATCGAAGAGCGCGCCGACCTTCTCGGTCGCGTAGTCATATTCCGCGTAAGGGAAGTTGTTGCCGACGAAGAGCGGATAGCCGTGGTTGCCGGCCTTCTTCGCCTGGTTGATCTCGTCATAGCCACGGGAGCCACGAGGGCCGTCGACGCGCGCGTCGGGGCCGACTTCGCCCCAGTAGACGTAACCGGTCTTCGGGTCGATGCTCAGGCGCCAAGGATTGCGCGTGCCCATCGCGAAGATCTCGGGGCGGGTCTTCGGGGTGCCGGGCTTGAAGAGGTTGCCTTCCGGGATGCTGTAGGTCGCGTCATCATGCACGCGGATGCGGTTCACCTTGCCGACGAGGGTGTTGGTGTTGGCGGAAGTACGCTGTCCGTCCCACGGCTCCTTGCCCGGGCGCTGGTCGAGCGGGGCGTAACCCTTGCTGTCGCCGAACGGGCTGGTGTTGTCGCCGGTCGAGAAATAAAGGCAGCCGTCGGGGCCGAACTTCAGCGTCGCGCCGTGGTGGCAGCACTGCAGGCGCTGTTCTTCGTATTTCAGGATGAGCTTCTCGCTGCCGGCGACGAGCTGGTCGTCCTTCACCTGGAAGCGGGAGAGATACTGGCCTTCGAAACCGACGGGCGAATAGATCAGGTAGATCCAGCCGTTCTGCGCGAACTTCGGGTCGAGGGCGAAGGCGAGGAAGCCGTTCTCCTGCGTCTTGAAGATCTCCATCTCCGCCACGAGCTTCACGCGCTTGGTCTTCGGGTCGTAGACCTTGAGGGCGCCGCCGTATTCGTTGAACCAGAGGCGACCGTCAGGGGCGAACTCGAGGTGCATCGGCTGCGGCAGGCCGGTGAGCAGCGTCTCGGTCTGGAAACGCATGTCCTCCGGCAAGCCGTCGGCGGCACGGGCGGCCGGCGCGGCGGCCAGCAGGGCGGCGCCGAAGAGGGAAAGGAAGCGGACAGGGGTGGAAGCCATGGGAGGGTGACCTTGGAGAGACGGTGGGGTTCCCGCAGGGTTGGGAAAATAGGCCCGAGGGCAAGTGGGCAGAGAGCTACGCTCCGAGTATCGAGTATGGAGTATCGAGTATAGGGGGCTTACATGGCCGCCGAATGGAGGCCGAGGGGTGGGGCACGGCTAAGAGGTGCCCGTCCTGACGGTCGTCGCGCCCCGGCCTACTTTGGGGCGCATGCCTCTTCTCTGGCCAACCGGCCAACGGTTCAACTGATCAACCGCGCGTAAGCGCTCAGATCAACCCGAGCTGCATCTTGCCGTCCTCGGAGATCATGGTCTGGGTCCAAGGCGGATCCCAGACGATGTCGACGCGGGCCTGGTTGATGCCCGGGACGCTGAGCACGCGATTACGGGCGTCTTCGGCGATGACGGGTCCCATGCCGCAACCGGGGGCGGTCAGGGTCATGGCGACCACGACGCTGTGGCGGTCCGGTGAATTATCGAGGGGCTCGACCTTGAGCGAGTAGACCAGGCCGAGGTCCACGATGTTCACGGGGATCTCCGGGTCGAAGACCTTCTTGAGGCTGTCCCAGACGGCTTCGTCGGAAGGCTTGCCTTTGTGACCGGGGTGTTCGGCCGTGCCGACGGAACCATAGGCGTCCGTCTTGCCTTCGTTCTCGGTCGCGTCGGTCGGCGCCTGTTCGCCGAGCGCGTCGGCGTCGCCGCCTTTGATGCGGAACATGCCTGTGTCGCAGACGACGGTGAAGTTGCCGCCGAGGCGGTGGGTGATGGTGACCTTCGTGCCCGCGGGGAGCACGGCGGGTTCGCCGGCGGGGATGACCGTGGCCTGCACATCGCGCGCGAGGACGCGGTCGTGGGGGCTGGGCGTATGGCGCTGGCCGGTGGTGTCTTCGCTCATGTTCAGGCTAGGTGGAATTTGAGACGGAGCATCTCGCGCACCGCGGCGGCGGCCTCTTCGTGGCCGACCTTGGCGAGGACTTCCTCGAGGAAGCCCTGGGCGAGCAGCTCCTGGGCGACGGCGAGCGGGATGCCGCGGGCGCGCAGGTAGAAGAGTTCGGCGGGGTCGATCTGGCCGGTCGTCGCGCCGTGCGAGCACTTCACGTCGTTGGCTTCGATCTCGAGGCCGGGCAGGGAGTCGGCTTCGGCGTCCGGCGAGAGCAGGAGGTTGCGGTTGGTCTGGTAGGCGTCGGTGCGCTGGGCGTCCGGGGCGACCTTGATGAGGCCCGAGAAGATCGTGCGCGCCTTGCCGAGCAGGGCGTTCTTGAAGAGCAGGTCCGACTTCGCGTGGCCGGCGGCGTGGATCTGCAGCGTGCGCTGGTCGAATTCCTGTTCGCCCGTGGCGACCGAGATGCCGAAGAGGCTGACGTCGGCGCCGGGACCGTCGATGCGCACGGTGTTCTCGAGGCGGGCGCGACGGGAACCGACGGCGGCGTTGACGGAGCTGATGACCGCGTCGCGGCCGCCGCAGGTGTTGTCGATCTGGAAGGACTGCGTGGCCGAGCCCCAGGCCTGGACGGCGAGGCGGCGGACCTGCGAACCCGTGCCGGCATGGATGTCGACGGCGGAGATCGCGAGGGCGCGCTGGTCGGGCTTCGCGGCGAGATGGAAGTCGTGGATGTCGGCCTTCGCGCGTTCGCCGGCGATGACGAGGGCGTGCGGGAAGACCGCGACCCCGTCGGTGAGGGTCCAGGTGACCGCGACGAACGGCTGCTTCACCTCGACGCCCTTGGGGACGTGGAGGACGTAGCCGGCGCGGAGCCAGGCGCGATGCAGCGCGGCGAACTTGTCGCCGCCGAGGAGCACAGGGTGCTTCAGGAGGTGTTCCTGGAGCAGGGCGGGGCGGTTGCGGACGGCTTCTTCGAGGGACTCGAAGACCACGCCTTGGGCGACGAGCTCGGCGGAGAGCGTCGGCTTCAGCACGCAATGACCGTCGACGTGGACGATGAGGCCCGCGGCGTCGGAGATCAGGCGCGAGCGCGAGATGAGGTCGGCGGCCTGGGCGGCGGTCGGAGCCGGCGCGGGCGCGTAACCCTCGAGCGAGAGCGTGCGTGCGTCGGAGAAGCGCCACTTCTCGTTGTCGCGCGTGGGCATCGGCAGCGATTGGAACGCGTGCCAGCCCTGTTGGCGAAGGACGGCGAACCAATCCTGCGCGCGGAAGTGCGCGGTCTCGGCGGACTGCAGGGCGACGTCGAGGACGCCGGCGGGGGCGGAGGCGACGGCGCTCATCCGACGGACCCTTCCATCTGCAGTTCGATGAGGCGCTTCAGCTCGACGGAGTATTCCATCGGGAATTCCTTCACCAGGTCGTTGACGAAGCCGTTCACGGCGAGCGACATCGCTTCGCCTTCGGACAGACCGCGCTGCATCATGTAGAAGATCTGCTCGGCCGAGACCTTGGAGACGCTCGCCTCGTGCTGGACCGAGTTCTTGCGGCCGCGGACGGAGATCGCCGGGTAGGTGTCGGTGCGGCTGTGCTCGTTGATGAGCAAGGCGTCGCACTCGGTGTTGTTGCGGCAGTTCGAGAGGGTCTTCGGGATGTGGACCAGGCCGCGGTAGGTCGAACGGCCTTCGCCGACGGAGATGGACTTAGCGATGATGTTCGAGGTCGTGTCGTCGGCCGCGTGGATCATCTTCGCGCCGGTGTCCTGGTGTTGGCCGTCGTTGGCCAGGGCGATCGAGAGGACCTCGCCGCGGGCGCGCTTGCCGCGCAGGACCACGCCGGGATACTTCATCGTCAGGCGGGAGCCGATGTTGCAGTCGATCCAGCGGACTTCGGCGTCCTCTTCGGCCACGCCGCGCTTCGTCACGAGGTTGAAGACGTTGGCGGACCAGTTCTGGACGGTGATGTACTGGATCTTCGCGCCCTTGAGGGCGACGAGCTCGACGACCGCGGAGTGCAGGGTGGCCGTCTCGAACTTGGGGGCCGTGCAGCCTTCCATGTAGGTGACTTCCGAGCCTTCGTCGGCGATGATGAGGGTGCGCTCGAACTGGC
>SYID01000106.1 GCA_005798925.1 Verrucomicrobiota bacterium | reverse complement strand
GCGAGCAGCGGCTTGGTGACCTTGTAATGCGCGTAGATCGTCGTCGCGTCGGTGCGGAAGCGGAACATCAGGCCGGCGCTGTCGCGGCTGAGGCCCCAGACCGCGGGCGTCACCTTGCCGTCGGCCTCGGCGGGCAGGCGGTCGAAGTAGCTCTTGCGCTCGGCGTCCGGGAAGGCCCGGCCTTCGAGGTCCGTCGCGCGGACGTCGTGCCAGGAGACTTTCTCGTCCGGCCGAATCGCGAAACGGTCGACGGACTTCGGCGCCGCTTTCGCGGCGGACTTGGCCGATTGGGCCGGGAGCGAGGCGCCGAGGCAGAGGAGGGCGAGGAGGAAGGCGGCGGGCTTCATGGCGGGTCAGAGCGCGGTCCCGTGCGTGATCGCGATCGAGCGGATCTCCGCGAGCGGTTTCTCGTAGGCCGTCAGGGCGGCCGCATAGGCGTCGCGGGCCTTGTCGGCCCGCATCAGCGTCGCCTCCGCCGCGCCCTGGGTGCGGTCGAGGCTCACGCGGGCCTTCGCCTCCTGTGCTTCGGCGGAGGCCAGGGAGGCCGTGGCGGCGCGGATCTGGTCCTGGAGGAACAGGATGTCCCGGAGATCCACGACGGGCTGGCTGCGGAGCAGGGTCAGCTGGGTCTGCAGGCCGTCGAGCGTCCGGCGGATCCGTTGGGCGCGTTCCTCTTCGCGGTCCGCATTGGCCTGGGCGCGGCGGATCGTCGCCTCGGCCTTCTCCTTGTCCTCGAGGGCGCGCTTGAATTCGTCGTAGAGCAGCTTCGTCCGCGGGTAGTTCGCGGAGGCCATGAGCTGGGACACCGGCCCCTTCGTCAGCACGGGCAGCTGGTAGCGGCGATTGTCGATGCGCAGGATGTAGCGGTCGCCCGGTTGCTCGTAGATGATCGGCAGGGTCTGGGGCGCGGCGGGTTCGGGCGCGGCGAAGGCCTCGGGCGCAAGCGCGAGGAGGGCGAGCAGGGCGGGGAGGGCCTTCACGTCGTCCATCCAATCAGTCCGCGGGAGGCAGTCAAACCGCCTTATCCGCGCCGGCGCCGCGCGCCCACGTGATGGGCGATCAGTTTGCGCACGTCGCGACGGATGACGCCGCCCTGTTCGTCGCCCAGCCACAGTTTGAGCAGCCCGGCGTAGAAGCAGAACGTCTCCTGGGCCGTCAGGCGGGGGTCGAGGTCCGGTGCGATCAGCTTGCGCCGGCGCGCCTCGGCGTAGAGTTCGGTGGTCTCCTGCAGGAAGCGTTCCCCGGCGGCCATCAGCTCCTGACGGACGCCGGCGAACTCCCCGGCATATTCGCATTTCCACAGCATCATCTCATAGGTCTCCTGGGCCTGCTTCTCTTGGTCCAGCCGGCGGAAGGCCCCCTGGAGGCCGGCTTCCAGGCGATCCAGCGGGTCATCCGTCGCGTCGCCGGCGAAACGCAGCAGGACGCCGGTCTGCTGCCGGACCGCCATGAACAGGTCGGCCTTGTCGCGGAAGTGCCAGTAGACCGCCCCGCGGGTGACGCCCGCCTCGCGGGCGATTTCTTCCAGCGAGGTGTTCGTCACCCCGGCCCGGCTGAAGACCTGGCGGGCGCAGTCGAGGATGCGTTCCCGGGTCTGGGCGGCCTCTGCTTTGGTCTTGCGAGCCATGTCGTGTTAAATAATTTAACATACATGATTGTATGTAAACCCCCTATTGTCGAGGGCGTTCTGGTTCTCGCCTGCGTCGCCGGTCTCTTCGGCTGCCGGCCGGAGGTCGCCGCTCCGCCGGCCGGACCGCTTCCCGTCAAGGTCCTGCAGGTCACGGCCGCCGACCTCGCCCAGCAGGCCGTCTCCCCCGGTCAGGTCGAGGGCGTGCGCGAGGTCGAGATCCGCGCCCGCGTGACCGGAATCCTGCAGTCGGTGCATTACGCCGAAGGCTCTCCGGTGAAGGCCGGCGACCTCCTCTTCCGCATCGATCCGGCTCCGTATGCGGCCGCGCTCGCCTTGGCGCGCGCGCAGTGGGCGCAGGAGGAGTCGCGCGCGCGGCAGGCCGCCGAGGAGTCCGCCCGCCAGGCGACGCTGTTCAAGCAGCAGGCCGCCAGCCGCAAGGAGGCCGATGACGCGGAGGCCCTGGCGGTCGCCGCCCGGGGCGCGCGGGACGCCGCGGCCGCCCGGGCCGATCTCGCCCGGCTCGACCTCGAGTATTGCGAGGTCCGCTCGCCGATCGACGGCGTCGCCGGCCGGCGCCTGCGCACCGAAGGTTCGCTCGTGAATCCCGTCGGTCCGGACGGACTGCTCACGACCGTCGTCAGTTCGGACCGGGTCTGGGTGAGGTTCGGCCTGCCCGAAGCGGACCATGCGCGTCTTTTCGGGGGAGTTGTCGGCGGTGCCAACGGCGCAGAAGTGACGCTCACGCTGGCCGACGGATCCGAATATCCCTTGAAGGGCCGGGTAGATTTCTCTTCGCCGGAGGTCGACGCCCGGCTTGGCAACGTCCAGCTGCGCGCCTTGTTTGACAACGCCAAGGGACGTCTGATGTCAGGTCAGTTCGTGCGCGCCCGTGTGAGCGGCCTCCCCGTCAAGGCCTTCTTGGTTCCCCAGACCTCTCTCATCCAGACCCCGCGGGGCCGTGCGGTCTTCGTCCTCGGCGCCGGCGGGATCGTCGAGGCCCGCGTCGTCGGGCTCGGCGATGCCCGCGGCGCCGAGGTGGCCGTCCTTTCCGGGCTGAAGGCGGGGGAACTGGTCGTGCTTGACCAGCTGCAGAAGCTGAGGGCCGGCGTCAAGGCGGCCGTAGCCGCCCGCTGAACGATGCGCTGGGATTTCTTCATCCGCCGGCCGGTGTTCTCAGGCGTGCTGTCGATCGTCATCGTGATGATCGGCGGGCTCGCCTTCACCCAGCTGCCTCTTTCCCAGTACCCTCAGATCGCGCCGCCCACCGTCACCGTCGTCGCGAGCTACCCCGGCGCCTCGCCGGACGCGCTCGTCAAGAATGTCGCCGCTCCGCTCGAGGAGGAGATCAACGGCGTCGAGGGCCTGCTCTACTATTCCTCAAACTCTTCCTCCAACGGCACCCTCAGCATTTCCGTCGTCTTCGAGAGCGGGACCGATCCGGACATGGCGACCATCCTCGTGGCCAACCGCGTCAAGCTCGCCGAGCCGCGCCTGCCGGAGGAGGTGCGCCGCCTCGGCGTCGTCACCAAGAAGCGTTCCAACGACGTGCTGATGTCGGTCTCGGTCTTTTCTCCCAAGGCGACGCATGACCCGGTTTTCCTGGGCAATTACGCCTCCACCGCGGTGGCCGAGGAACTCAAGCGGGTTCCCGGCGTAGGCGACTGCGGGCTGTTCGGGGCCCGCGACTACGCCATGCGCGTCTGGCTGCGGCCCGACCGGATGGCCGCGTTGGGAGTCACCACCGCCGAGGTCGTGCGCGCGATCCGGACCACCAACACCCAGTATTCCGTCGGGCGGCTCGGGCAGGAACCCTCGGTCGACGCCGCCTTCGTGGTGCCCGTGGTCTCCCGCGGCCGCATGGCCACCCCCGAACAGTTCGGCGAGGTCATCGTCCGCGCTTCCTCCTCGGCCGGCGTGCTCCGCCTGCGCGATGTCGCGAGGATCGAACTCGGATCCCAGAGCTATGAGCAGGCGAGCAAGCTCGACGGCATGCCCGTCGCAGGCATCCGTATCTTCCTTCAGACCGGCGCCAACGCCCTTGAGACCGCCGACCGTATCCGTGCCCGTCTGGACGAGCTCGCGCGCCGTTTTCCGCCCGACATCCGTTACGAGATCCCTTTCGACACCACCCGCTTCGTGCGCTCCGCCATCGGCGCGGTGAAGAGCAGCCTCCTCGAGGCGGCGTTCCTGGTGGCCGCGGTCGTCTTCCTGTTCCTGGGCTCCTGGCGGGCGACGCTCATCCCGATGATCGCCGTGCCCGTCTCGCTCGTCGGCGCTTGCGCCGGTCTCTGGGCCTTCGGCTTCGGCATCAACATCCTGACCCTGGTCGCGGTGGTGATCGCGATCGGCATCGTGGTCGACGACGCCATCGTCGTGCTGGAGAACACCGAGCGACTGATGCGTGAGCGCGGGCTCTCGCCCTTCGACGCCGCCCGGGAGTCCGTGCGCGAGGTCGCCGGCGCGGTGGTCGCCATCGTCTGCGTGCTGGTGTGCGTCTTCCTGCCCGTCGCGTTCCTCGGCGGCATCGCGGGCGCGCTCTACCGGCAGTTCGCGGTCACCGTCTCCATCTCCGTCGTCATCTCGGGCTTCGTGGCCTTGACCTTGACGCCCACCTTGTGCGCGCTCCTGTTGCGTCCCGAGGGCCACGGCGTGGCTTCAGGCGTCGCCGCCTTCGGCCGAGGGTTCGCCCGTCTGGCCGCCTGGCACGGCGCCGCGGTTCGCTGGCTGCTGGCTCGTCCGCGTTCGGCCGGGGCGCTGTTCCTGTGCGTGCTCGCGGTCAATGCGCTCCTCCTCGTACGCGTGCCGCGGGGTTTCCTGCCTTCCGAGGACCAGGGCTACCTGCTCGCCACGGTTCAGCTTCCCGACGGAGCCAGCATCGGACGTACCCGTGCCTTCATGGACCGTGTCGCGCCGTTGCTCGGTGCGCAGCCCGCGGGGGAGCCCGCCGTACGTCATACCTTCGCGGTGAGCGGCTTCGATCTCATCGGCGGGGGCGAGCGTCCTAATTCCGGGACCATCTTCCTGCCTCTCAAGGATTTCGGCGACCGCAAGGCCGGCGGAGATGAGTTTGCCCGTGCCCTTACTTCCATCGGGATGTCCCAGCCGGATGGCCAGTGTCTCGTGGTCAACCCGCCTGCGATCCGCGGCATCGGCACCGCGGGCGGGTTCGAATTCTACCTTCAGGCGAAGGAGGATGACGACCCCGCGCGCCTGTTCGCCGCCGTCGAAAGGCTGGAGACGGCCTTGCGCCTCCGTCCCGAGCTGACCGGCCTGCGCGTGTTCCTCCGTCCCGCTGTGCCACAGGTGCTGGCGGAGGTCGACGAAGCACGAGCGGCGGCCCTCGGCGTCAGCCTCGCCGAGATCCACGAGGCCCTCCAGGCCACCGTCGGGGTCGTCTACGCCAACGACTTCACCCTCTCCGGAAGGACTTATCGCGTCCTCGTGCAGGCGGAGGCCGACGAGCGGATGGAGCTCGCGGACGCCGGCCGCGTGCATGTGCGCACCCTGCGCGGCGACATGGTCCCGGTGTCGACCTTCGTGCGTTTCAGACCGCAGTCCGGCCCCGAGCAGCTCGAGCGCCACAACGGCTTCCTCGCCGCGCGCATGATCGGCACCGCCGCGGCCGGCGTGAGCTCAGGCACCGCCATCGCGGCCGTGGAAAGCGTGGCGCAGGAGGTGCTTCCCGTCGGTTACGACGTGGACTGGACCGCGCAGGCCCTGCAGGAGAAGCGCGCGGCGACGTCGGCCCTGCCGGCCTTCCTCTTGGCGCTGCTGATGGTGTTCCTCATCCTCGCGGCCCTCTACGAGGACCTCGCCTTGCCGCTGGGCGTCCTGCTCACCGTGCCGTTCGCGTTGCTCGGCGCGCTGCTCGCGATCTTCGCGCGCGGGATGCCCAACGACATCTATTTCCAGATCGGGTTGGTCACGCTGATCGGGCTCGCGGCCAAGAACGCCATCCTCATCGTCGAGTTCGCCGAAAGCGCGCGCCGCGCCGGCCGTTCCGCCGCGGAGGCCGCCGTGGAAGCGGCTCGCATCCGCCTCCGTCCGTTGGTGATGACGTCCATGGCCTTCGTGCTCGGCGTCGTCCCGCTCGCCTTCGCCAGCGGCGCGGGCGCGGCCGCCCGCCAGTCGATGGGCACCGGCGTGCTCGGCGGCATGCTCCTCGACACCTTCGTGGCGACGCTCTTCATCCCTTGGTTCTTCCATCTGCTTTCCGGCCGCAAGGAGCGCGCCGCCCGCGCATGAGCCGCCTGGTCACGCTCAGCGCGGCGGCCTTGCTCGCCGGCTGCGTCCTGGGGCCGGACTATGTCCGCCCCGCGACGCCCGCGTCGCCCGCCTTCCCCGAGGCCGCGCCCGGCGGCGAGGAGCCGCGCCCCGCCTGGTGGAAATCGTTCGGCGATCCGCAGCTCGACGCGCTCGTCACCCAGGCCCTCGCCGCCAACGCGGACCTGGCGCTGGCCGCGGCCCGCGTCGAAGAGGCGCTGGCCGTGCTGGGCGAGACCGAGGGCGCGGCGTTCCCGCAGGTCGACGCGGTGGCGGCCAGCCAGCGCGTGAAACTCAGCGAAGGCGGCTTCAATCCCAACCTCGCCTTGAACGGCCGCACGCGCACCAACCAGCGGCTGGCGCTCGCCACCGCCTTCGAGCTTGATTTCTGGGGAAGGCTGCGCCGGGCCGAGGAGGGCGCCCGCGCCCGCCTGCTCGCCGCCCGCGAGGCGCGCCTGGTCGTGGAGCTCGGCGTCGGCGCGGCCGTCGTCCGCGCCTACGCGCTCCTG